>NZ_JAMYPO010000007.1:0-211677 GCF_040320365.1 Mesorhizobium sp. M0701 | reverse complement strand
AACCGCTTTCTCTTCATCAGTCCGTCCTTCAATCGAGGCCGGACTCTAATCTCAGATGGAGGAAATTACCCGTGGCAGGTCAGATGCTGCGCGTTGATTTGGCGGAAGATTCTTTACAGGAATCGATTTTCGGGATCACGCGTCGCGTTGCTCATCGCATGTAGACCTGGTGAGGAGCAATATAGCCTATGAAATAAGAAGGCGCTCATCGATAGAAAGATGCTTCCCTGTAGCGAAGCCCCTTTTTAGTGCGCCGCGAGCTAATGTTTGTCTCAGATTTGTCCATTTGGACAAATCCCTAATCAGTTTCTCCGGCGCATTTACTGCGAGCCATTTCCCAATTCTTTCGATCGAATAGCTTTCGACCCAACGCCCGTCTTCCCAACCTTCGACGAAGCGTACAATCGCTCTGTGTGCGTCACGCTCTTCAATAGGCGATTGGAATGCTCGCTTAAATCGTTCTCTGTCGCTAGGTCGGAAAGTTCCTAACCGAGATAGTAAATCGTCCTCTAGTGGCGTGCTTTTGACCATAGCGTTGTTCGTAATCTCACAGAGTGTGGCGACAGCAGACTCTACCTCTCAAAGATAGTCGATCTCAATGTCCAATCCCATACCTTGAATCAAATAGGCAGCCGCATCCACTTGGCTCTTGGATGGCGGTTTTTGTTTGCAATATCGTCCGGAATTGGCATTTAGAATCCAGAGCAGCTTATCGTCATGCAAATCCAGCGCCAACTCTCCGGCAATCCGGGCCTTGCCTCCATCTAATAAGGTCGGATGTCCAAGTTTTTGATCTTCGGATGGATGTTTGTATCCTCGGCGCCGGGGATAGCCGCGTATGTCCGGTTTGCCGTCCAAAACTGCGATCTCCTCGACAGCAATTTTAATGTCACCATTTGCGTCCATGACCCACAGATAATTTTGAGTCTGTGCGGCAGATTTCAGAAGTGGTGATTGGGCGCAATCTCTTAGCGACGACAACGCCGCCAGCAATCCGACGTCCACAGTACAAAGAGAGTTAGGGCTTCGCTCTTTTTCCCAACTCATTATTCTCTCAGGCTCCCTAAGTTCTCCAAACTCAGCGTCGAGATCCTTTTCCAAAGCCGCAGTTCCCCAAAGCCCGCTGTATTCAGTTAACAACGAGAACTTAACTACTGCTTTGAAGATGTCCAGCCTAACCAATCATGGATTTCAAGCGCGTCCGCGGCGCCGCTCGCGGCGGGCTTCGCTGGTCTCGGCGACGTTGACCGTAGCCTGTTTGTTGCGCATCGGGCCAATGCGTTCGACGATCTGCTCGACGGTCGGGCGATCTGACTTGGTGTGCGCATCGAGCGCCTTACGCATGGCGGCGAGGTGCTGGAACGAGGTGCCGCAGCAGCCGCCGACGATTTTGGCGCCGGCATCGACGGCGAGGCGCACATAGTCGGCCATCAGCTCGGGTGTGCCGGAATAGTAGATCTCGGCGCCGCGAAATTCGGGAATGCCGCAATTGCCCTTGACGATCACCGTTGCTTCCGGCTTCGCCTCGGTCATGTCGAGCAGCGACGCGAGAATGTCGGAGGCGCCGACACCGCAATTGGCGCCGACACCGAGCGGTGTCTGCGACAGGCCATCGACGACGGCGTGGATGTCCTTCGGCAGCAGTCCCATCATGGTGCGGCCGGCGGTGTCGAAGGAGCCGGTATAGGTATAGGGCAGGCCGACGCGGATGGCGGCTTCGGCGGCGGCGCGGATTTCGTCAGGCGCCGACATGGTTTCGATCCAGGCGACTTCGGCGCCGCCGGCCTTCAGCCCTTCAATCTGCTCGGCAAAGGCTTCGACCGCCTCGTCATAGGTCATGGCGCCGAGCGGCACCAGCAGCTCGCCGGTCGGGCCGACGGAGCCGGCCACGATCACCTTGCGGCCAGCGTTGCCGGCGACGGCGCTTGCGATCTCGGCCGCGCGCTTGTTCAGCGCATAGACGCGGTCCTGCGCGTGGTGCAGCTTGAGCCGATGGCGGGTGCCGCCAAAAGAGTTGGTCAGGATAATGTCGGCGCCGGCATCGACAAAGTTCTGGTGCAGGCTGGTGATGGTGTCGGGCGCGGTCTCGTTCAAGAGCTCGGGAGCCTCTCCGGCCTCAAGGCCCATGGCGAACAGATTGGTGCCGGTGGCGCCATCGGCGAGCAGGACGCCCTTTTCGGCAAGCAGAGCGTCGATCGGATTGGTCATGTGAAATACGCCTTCCCGGAAGAATAACTGAGATAAGGATATAAAGAATTCTTTATGTGCCGTCAATGTCGGCACGTAGAGCAACCGGTCAAAATCGCATCTCCGCCAGCTTTCGTGTGAAGCTGGCCGCTTCATGCGCGTTGACGTCCGCGGCACGGATCAGATTGTCGAAATGGCTGGTCAGGATGCGGATCGGCTGCGTGGCGTTCAGCACCAGATACATGTCGCCGACGTAAATGGCGGCGCGATAGGGCCCGAAGATGGTGTAGGGGATCGAATAGCGCATCCGCCCGTCATAGAGAAACAGGCGGAAGGTGGGATAGAGGTCGTCGAGCAGCGTCGCCATGTGCAGGAGCTGCT
This sequence comes from Mesorhizobium sp. M0701, assembly GCF_040320365.1. Taxonomy (NCBI): domain Bacteria; kingdom Pseudomonadati; phylum Pseudomonadota; class Alphaproteobacteria; order Hyphomicrobiales; family Phyllobacteriaceae; genus Mesorhizobium; species Mesorhizobium sp. M0701. The sequence goes on along the minus strand of NZ_JAMYPO010000007.1, from coordinate 209,109 downwards.
GGTGGCGGTCGGCCTCCGGAAAGCGGTCCCACACGCCCAGCCCGCGCGCGAAGATCTCCAGCGTGTGGCGCGGCATACAGACTTCCATGTCGGTTTCGGGCCGTCGGTTGTAGTCGATGCGGTACTGCGTTTCGCCGGCCTGTGCCTCGCGGCTCTTGTTGGCGATGACGGCTTCGTAGTCGACAAGCGCCTCGGTGCGCAGAAGATCGGGAATGCCGGCCGGCACGTAGCGGATTTTCGTTCCCGCCGCCTCGGCATGCCAGCGAGCCAGCAGCGTGCGGTCGAAGCCGTCCGGCGCCTCCTCGATCTCAAGGCTCTCGCGGATTTCACCGGTGACGCCCTCATCGTGGCTGAGGCCGAGCAGCCAGTCGAGCGAGACTTTGAATTCGGCGGCGATGTTGAGCAGCGTTTCGGCGCGGGGAAGGCGGATCGACGCGCCGGAGAGCAGCTGCGACAGTGCCGAACGGTCGATGCCAACCGCGGCGGCGAAGGCCGACTGGTTCAAATCGGACCTTGTCAAGAGCATTTTCAGGCGCTCGCGAAAGATCGTCGACAGGTCGCGCTTGTCCAAATCTCTACTCTCCCTGACGTGAGCAAAATTTTGCGCCGAAGCGGTCTACATGGCGTTTAGAGCGCAAATGAATCTACGAGCTTGTTTACAATAGATAACATCTGCAGCTGAAAATGCGCAATCGCAACAGTTTGTGCGCTTTATCGCGTTGCAGCGATGCAACGCTCCTGACACAATGCTGTCAGGAATCAAACGGGTTCCGGCGACTGGAAGGCAGTGGTCGATAGCATGACGAGCATGGGCAACAGGCGACACGGCGCAACGGCCATCGAATGGCCGACAGCATTTCTCGCACTTCTCTGCTACGGCGGCTGGCTCGCTACCGGCTTCCTGCTCTGGCCCTCTTACCCGCTGCTGGCACTCGCCTTTCTGACCCTGATTGCGGCGCTGCAATCCTCGCTGATGCACGAGGTCCTGCACGGCCACCCAACCCGGAATGCGCGGCTCAACGAAGCCTTTGTGTTCCTGCCGATTGGCCTTGTCTGGCCGTTTCGCCGATTCAAGACCATTCATCTGCGCCACCATGCAGACGAGCGCCTGACCGATCCGCTCGATGATCCCGAAAGCTATTACAAGGCTCTCTGGCAGCACGAGGAGCTGCCGTCGGCGATGAAATTCCTGCTGAAGGTCAACAACACGATGATCGGGCGTTTGGTGCTAGGCCCGTGGCTTTCCTGCATCGGCTTTTTCATCGACGACGCCAGGCAAGTTGCCGCGGGCGACAATTCCATCCGCAAGGCATGGCTGCTGCATGCGATCGGCCTCGTCGTGGTGCTGCCTGTCGTGCAGTTCGGCTTCGGCATGCCGTTGTGGCTTTACGTTCTGGTGCCGGTTTGGCTTGGGCAGTCGCTGATTTCGATCCGCACCTACGCCGAGCACCAATGGTCTGAACATCCGGAAGGCCGCACGATCATCGTCGAGCGCTCGCCGCTGTCCTTCCTGTTCCTCAACAACAATCTGCATTTCGTCCATCACAAGAGCCCGACGGTGGCCTGGTACAGGCTGCCGAAGGTGTTTCGCGACCGCCGTGACGAATGGCTGCGGATGAACAATGGCTATGCCTACCCGAACTATTTCGCGCTGCTCAAGGCCTATGCCTTCAAGGCGAAGGAGCCGGTCGTCCATCCCGTGCTGCGGCGCATGCCGGAACCAGGACGCGCATTCAAGCCGCGCGTCAGGGCACGCAGCCTCAATGGGCTTGGCAGCGCACCGGTACCCGCCGAGCCGCCGAAAGAATGATTCTTGCGTTGTTGCAGGCGGTGCCGCGCGGACGACGCTTTCCTGACCTTGTCAATTTCCCCGCATAACGGTCAAATCCCGGCATGAGCGAATTCATTGCGGCTTTGCCGATGTACGACTGGCCGGAAGCGCGGGACGATGTCGACGCGCAATGGGCGCGGCTGCGCGATGCTTTCAGACAAAAAGGCATCGATGCGCCGGAGACGATCATCCGCCGCACCGGCGATTTGCCCCCCGTGCCTGGCGGTATTCGCGACGATCAGGGAAAACCCATCGCGCCCGATCCGGCGACATTGCCGCCGGACGAACTGGATTTTCACCAGCTCTGGCTGCATCCGGCGCTGCTCTTTGCGCAAACCTGCTGGGGACCGATGGAACTCGGCCTGTCGCAGCGTGTCCAGCTCATCGGCCAGCCGCGTTACGACGCCTTCGAGGGTGGACAGGGCGAACTCTATTCGAGCGCCATCGTCATGAGAGCGGGCGAGGCACCGCCGGCAAGGGCGCCGGCCGACGGCGGTGCCGTCATTCCGCTCGATCAGCTGCGCGGCAAGCGCTTTACCTTCAACAGCCTCGATTCCATGTCGGGCATCATCGCGCCAGCCCGCGACCTGCAAACATTGGGCGAGAGTTTGGATATCTTTTCCGCGCTGAGCGAAAGCTGTGGGCACCGTGCTTCGATCGTTGCCGTTGCCGAGGGCAGGGCGGACGTCGCGGCGATCGATTGCGAGAGCTGGGCGCTGGCGCAGAGTTTCGAGCCGGCGGCGCAGAAGGTGACGGTCGTCGGCTGGACAAGGCGGCGCAAAGGCTTGCCGTTCATCACGGCCAGGACAACGCCGGAAACGATCGTCGCTGCGATGCGCGAGGCGATCGCCGCGCTCGCATAAAGCGCGTCGCGTTCGGTCGGCCTCATGCGACGCGCTTTAGATTCTTGTTTTATGCATGTCGTTATCGCAAAGCCGCTGCATACTTTTGCGCGACATGCATTAGCGTCGCTCAGCCGCCAAGCAGCCGATTGTCGAGCGGGTAGGTCGAAAGCTTCTCGTTGCCGGTTTCAGTGATCAGGATCTGTTCTTCGATCTTGACGCCTTCGTAGCCGCCAAGCCGACCGATATAGCTCTCGACGCACAGCACCATGCCAGGTTCGAGCACTCCGTCCGGTGTGTCGTCGGTCCAGTCGCTAGCATGCGGCAAAGTCGGGTATTCGTCGGCAAGGCCGACGCCGTGATAGAGCACCCCGTAACGGGCCGGGAAGCAGTCTCCCGGTGGCACTGACGAGCCCTCGACGAGGTCGCGGAACGATATGCCCGGCCGCATCAGCTCGGTGTTGTGGGCGATCTGGTCGGCGGCGATGCGGAACAGGTCGCGCTGCTCCTGCGACGGCGGCGCATCACCGCAAAGCCAGGTGCGCGAAAGGTCGGCGCAGAAGCCGTAAGGACCGATCAGGTCGGTGTCGAAAGCGACGAGCTCGCCGGCCTCGATCGTCCGCGACGAACACTCCTGGAACCATGGATTGGTGCGCGGGCCCGACGACAGGAGCCGGGTTTCGATCCATTCGCCGCCGCGCGCGATGTTGCCGCGATGGAGTTCGGCCCACAATTCGTTCTCGGAGATGCCAGGCCTCAGCGCCTTCTCCATCTCGCCCATTGCCGCCTCGCAAGCGGCGATCGCCCGGCGCATGGCAAGGATTTCGTCGGGCGATTTGATCAGCCGCGCATTTTCCATCACCGCCTCGCCATTGCCGGTCGAGATGCCGAGGCGGGCGAGCTCTTCGATGCCCTCGGGATTGATGTGGTCGACTGCGATGCGGCGATTGCCGCCGCCATGTTCCAATACCAGGTCGGCGATGCCGGCTGCCCAGCGGCGGACTTTTTGACTGGTCAGCTCGCCGCTGTACAGATAAGCCCACGACACCGCCGGCCGCACCTCGTCGACGACGCCGGAATGATCGGAAAGGTGCTCGCAGGAGAAATAGTCGAACAGCACCACCGGGCCATCGGTGGCAACGAAACAATGCCTGGTCCGATTGTGTGCGACCCAGAGCTGCATGTTGGTTGCGTCGGTGGCATAGCGGATATTGACCGGATCGTAGAGCAGGGCTCCCGCATAGTCGCGGCGCTTCAGCTCGGCGCGGATGCGCTCGAGCCGGTATCGGCGCATGGCGGGCAGGTCAGGAGCAGCAATGCCCGCCGCCTGCCATTCGGCTTCCGCCAGCGCTCCATAGCCCAGTGCATGCTGGTTGAGTTCAGCGGCCTTCATCTGCGATTTTTTGCGCAGCACATCATTCGAGCCGTCGGGCTCGAACGGCATGATCTTGCGGTGATGACGGGGCCGGTCAGTCGGGTTCCTGTCCACCCTCGGCTCCTCCGCTAACGCCTTCCTTGGGCGCCGTGGCTTCTCCCACCGCCATTCTCTTCAATCTTACATAGGCGCCGGCCCGGGCGGACTTGCCGGTGCCGCGCAACAGCGGAACCATCATTTGCCGTGGTTGGCCGTCCGGCTCATAGCCGGCCGCTTTGAGCTGCTCCAAAATGACCGGCCGCGGATCGTCGCGGTCAAGCCAGACGAGTACGGCCGGCTCCTGCATCAGCGTTTCGAAATTAGGCACTTCCTGGTCAAGTGCGACCAGTTTTTCGTCGACCAGCCGCAGGTTTCCGACCCATGCACCATCAGATATTGCGGTTTTGACCGGTCCGTCCGCAGTCAGTTGGCGATAGAGGGCGGGGTAATCCACGCGGATCATCCGCGAGAGGCCACTGGCCCCGTTTATCTGGACGTACCAGGTGGCGGGCGCGAGCAGCACGGCGATGATCGCTCCAGCCGCGATCACCATGAGCTGCGCATTCCTGCCGCGCGGCGCCAGCCGTTCCATAGTGGCGACGATGGCCAGCGGCAACATGAACAGGACCGGTAGCAGCCAGCGGTCCTTGACCACCGTCACGCCGGTGGCAAGTACAAGTATTGCCAGCATGGCCAAGCCGAGCGCCAAGGTACGCCACAACAGAATTTCCCGGGGCGGACCTTCCGGATGCCGCTCCGAGAAACGGAACTTCGCCAGCCAGAAAGACAGGGCGGAAACGAGCACCGGCAAGACCGCGAAATTGAAGGTGCCCATGATAAACTTGCCGGCGCCGACAAAGGCCGCCGCCATGCGCGCTTGTTGCGAATCTATTCCGAACTTCTCGCCTCTCGACAATAAATCGGCGGGATGCATGAGGCTCCAATAGGTGGTTGGCGCCAGCACCAATATCGCGACCGCTATGCTGATGGCGAACTTCGGATCGAGGATCGCGCTGCGCCATTCGCGCAGCGACAGCACGGCCGCAACAAGGGCCACCACGAGGAAGACATCATTATATTTGGCAAGAATTGCCGCCGCCGTGGCTAGGCCAAACGCCGCACAGGCGATCATGCTTCGCCGCTCGAGAAGATAGGACATGGCCAGCAGGAGCAGCGAGCAGAAGCCGACGACGGCGACGGAATGCGACAAGGCGCGCTGCGATTCCCAGACGATCTGCGGGATCGTAAACAGGCCGAACATGGCCGCCGCCGCTGTCGCTTTGGTGTAGCCGAACCGCCGCATGGCGGCGAACACGCTGCAGGCGGCAAGGAACAGCACGGAGTATTTGACGAGCTTCAGCGTGAAGATACTGGTGCCGAAAATATGCGCGGCCAGCCAGTTGATCCAGGTGTACAGGGGTGGTTGCGAGCCGCCATATCCAGCCCAGAGATACGGAACATAGATCAGTTGCTCCGCATCATCGATGCCGACGCCGGTTCCCGCCCAAGAGCTCAACAGGGACAGTATGATGGTCTGCAAGGCAAAGTAAGCCGCGACCATGACGATCGCCGCCGGGAAGGGGCCGATCCGCGCCTCGGCAAGCCAGTCGGCCCATCTCAGATTGTACTTCAATGAAATCTCATCGCCCTTGCAGCAGAGTGTTGCCGGCTGCGCTAGCATGAAGAGTATGCTCCGCACAATGCGACCGGCTGGCTGCGCCTACGTCCTCATCTTTTCGCCGCTCGGGTCGAAGGGCGGCTCGACATTGATGCGTGCCGGCCGCCGGTGCCCGAGGATTTCGATCTCGAACAGCCCGGCGCTCTCGTTCTCGGCAAGCGCTGCCGGTACATAGCCTTGCGCCATCGACTTCTCGACATAATGCGCATAGCCGCCGGAGGTGACCCAGCCGACCACGCGACAGTCGCCGTCGACGATGCCGCGCACGGCAGACGCGCCTTCGGCGGCGTTCGAGCCGCGCACTTCCTTGCCGCCCGCGTCGAAGCGCGGCGCGCCATAGCCATGCGGCTTTTCCACGGTGCCGTAATCCTTGCCGCCGACCTTGGCCCAGATCGGCTCGTCGCCCATGACGTCTGCATCCGCGGCATCGACGATGAAGGAGACACGGCGCAGTTTCGGCCCTTCTGCCTGTTCCTTGGCCGCTGCTTCCCGGCCGATGAAGTCGTTCTTCTCTAGCTTGATGAAGCGGTCCATCGAGCCTTCGAACGGTCCGTAGATCGGACGTAACTCGCGGAACCAGGTCGGGAAGTTCTTCTCAAGCCGCATCGAGAGCAAAGCCCGCATGCCGAAATCGACAAGCCCAAACTCTTCGCCGGCCTCCTTGATCGCCTTGTAGACCAGGCGCTGGTAGGCAGGCGCCATCCAGATCTCATAGCCGAGGTCGCCGGTGTAGGTGATGCGATTGACCATGCAAGGCGCGCCGCCGACCGCCATTTCGCGGAAATCCATAAAGCGGAAGGCCTTGGTCGAGATGTCAACATCGACCAGTTTCTGCAGCAGGTCGCGGGATTTCGGCCCGGCGATGGAGAGACCGACCAGCATCTGGTCGAAGCGGTGGATGCGGATGCTTCCATCCTTTGGCAGATGCTTCTCGAACCAGCGCATGTGGTATTTTTGCGCTGCCGAAGAACCCCAGATCATGAAGCGGTCTTCCCCACCCCTTGGGCCCGCCTTGGCGATGGTGAAGTCCCCGATCAGCCGGCCGAACTCGTTCAGCATGGGCGTCAGCACGATGCGGCCGGTCTTCGGCATGCGATTGGTCATCAGACGGTTGAGGAAGTCCTCGGCCCCTGGCCCGGAGACTTCGTATTTGGCGAAGTTGGCGATCTCGGTGACGCCGACCCTCTCGCGGGTGGCGCGCACCTCCTCGCCGATCGGGCGGAAATCATTGGAGCGGTGGAAGGACACGACGTCCTTCGGCTCCGAGCCTCTCGGCGCGAACCAGAGCGGGGTTTCGAGACCCCAGCTGTCGCCCAGGACGGCGTTGTTGGCGAGCATGGTGTCGTAAAGCGGGGTCGTCTGCGCTGGTCTTGCCGCCGGTAATTCCTCGTTGGGAAAGCGGATGGAGAAACGGCGCGAATAATTTTCGCGGACCTTTGCGTTGGTATAGCGCAGCGTTGCCCATTCGCCGAAGCGCGCAACGTCCATGCCCCAGACGTCGAAGCCGGGGTCGCCATGGACCATCCAGTTCGACAGCGCCAGGCCGACGCCGCCGCCCTGGCTGAAGCCGGCCATGACGGCGCAGGCGCACCAGAAATTGGTCAGGCCCTGTACCGGGCCGACCAGCGGGTTGCCGTCCAGCGCGAAGGTGAAGGGGCCGTTGATGATCTGCTTGATGCCGGCCTTTTCGATGCCGGGGAAATGCTTGAAGCCGATCTCGAGCGACGGCGCGATGCGGTCGATGTCGGGCTGCAGCAGCTCGTGGCCGAAATCCCACGGCGTGTTGACCGGCGACCACGGCTTGCAGGCCTTTTCATAGGTGCCGAGCAGGATGCCGTTGCGTTCCTGGCGGGTATAGATCTCGCCCTTGAAATCGAGCACGCCAATCATCTCGCGGCCGGTCGACTTGTTGAATTCCTCGACCTCCGGCATCGGCTCGGTCAGAAGATACATGTGCTCCATGGCCAGCACCGGCAGTTCGACGCCGACCATGCGACCGATCTCGCGCGCCCACAGGCCGCCGCAGTTGACCACATGCTCGGCTTTGACTGTGCCTTGCTCAGTGACGACGTTCCAGGTGCCGTCGACCTCCTGCGTCAGTTCCACGACGCGGTTGCGCAGTACGATCTCGGCGCCTAGCTTCCTGGCGGCCTTGGCATAGGCATGGGTGGTGCCGGAAGGGTCGAGATGGCCCTCGACTGGATCCCACATGGCGCCGACGAAATTCGTCTCGTCCATCAGCGGGAACATCGCCTTGGCTTCAGACGGCGTGATCAGTTCGGTGTCCATGCCGAGATAGCGGCCCTTGGCGTGGGCGAGCCGCAAGAAGTCCATGCGCTCGGGCGTGTCGGCCATCATCACGCCGCCGGTCAGGTGCAGCGAGCAGGATTGGCCGGAAATCTCCTCGATCTCTTTGTAGAGCCGCACCGTGTAGGCCTGCAGTTTGGCGACGTTGGGATCGCCGTTCAGCGTATGGAAGCCGCCCGCCGCATGCCAGGACGAGCCGGAAGTGAGCTCCGAACGCTCGATCAGCATGATGTCGGCCCAGCCAGCCTTGGCCAGATGATAGAGCACCGAGCAGCCAACGACCCCGCCGCCGATGACAACCGCTTTTGCATGAGATTTCATGAAGATAGATCCGTGTTTGAAGAGATTGAATCGAGTGAGCGGGGCGCGAAAACAAAGCGGAGATCGGATACAGCGATGTTTCCGGCCAGCCTGCCATCAAGACGGAGTGGGGGTCGACTACTCATCAGATGATCAAAAATCGGTCGGCGCGCCGCCTTCGGCCCGGCGCTTGTCGACGAAAGCGTTGAGCTCCTCCCGGATTGCCGGATCCATGTAGGGCTCTTCATAGGACGCCAGCCGTTCCTTCCAGACGCGATTGGCCTTTTCGAGTGCCGTCGGCGACCCGGCCTCCGCCCAACTCTCGAAATTGCGCCAGTCCGAGATAATAGGCGCATAGAACGCGGTCTTGTAGCGGTCCTGCGTGTGCTGGGTGCCGAAGAAATGGCCGCCGGGGCCGACGGACTGTATGGCGTCGAAACCGAGTGCTTCCTCGGAAAGATCGAGCGGCGTCAGGAACTCGGCGACCATCTGCAACAGGTCTATATCGAGGATGGTCTTCTCATAGGAGCAGCGCAGGCCGCCTTCGAGCCAGCCGGCGGCATGCATCATCAGATTGCCGCCGCCCTGGATGGCGCCCCACAGCGAGAACACGCTTTCATAGGCGGCCTGCGCGTCAACCGTGTTGGCTGCGCAGGTGTTGGAGGTGCGGTAGGGGATGTTGTAGCGGCGGGCGAGTTGCCCACCGACCAGCTGCGCCTTCATATATTCCGGCGTGCCGAAGGCCGGCGCGCCGGACTTCATGTCGACATTCGAGGTGAAGCCGCCGTAGCCGACAGGCGCGCCCTTGCGCACCATCTGCGCGAAGGCGATGCCGGACAGCGCCTCGGCATTCTGTTGCACCAGCGCGCCGGCAATCGTCACCGGCGCCATAGCGCCGGACAGGGTGAACGGCGTCACGATGACCACCTGGCCCTTGCTCGACATCTGGATGATGCCTTCCATCATCGGCACGTCGAGCTTGAGCGGCGAATTGGTGTTGATGATGGTGAATACCGACGGCTCTGCAAGCAACTGCTCATGGCTGATGCCACGTGCGATCCTGGTGATCTCGATGCCGTCGACGTTGCGCTCCTTGCCGAGCGAATAGATGTGGAACATCTTGTCGGTCAGCGTGGCGAGGTCACGGATGCATTCGAGGTGGCGCACGGACGGATGGATGTCGATCGGCTCGACCGGATAGCCGCCCGTGCAGTTCAATATGTTGTGCATCTGCGCAAGCTTGAGGAAGTTGCGGTAGTCCTGCTGGTTGCCCGGCCGGCGGCCGCGGTCGACGTCGGAGCAATTGGGCGCCGACGCCATCATCGAGATGATCAGATTATCACCGCCGAAGCGCACGTTGTGCGCCGGGTTGCGGGCGTGGATGGTGAATTCCGGCGGGCAGTGCGCAACCAGTTCCAGGATCATGTCGCTGTCGAAGCGCACCCGCTCGCTGCCTTCGCGGACATCGGCGCCATGCGCCTTCATGATGCGCCGGGCTTCGTCATGCAGCACGTCGACGCCGATTTCCCGCAGCACGCGCAGAGAGGCGAGGTGGATAGATTCCAGCTCGTCGTCGGAAACCAGCCGGGTCGGCGCCAGCGGGTTCTTCAACTGTCGAAACGGCGGCTGCTCGAACGCCGCCGATCCGCCGGCACGCTTTCCCGCGCGGCCGCCGCGACGGGCGCGGTCGTTTGCCAATGCAGGTTCGGCGGGCTGAAGGGCGGCGGTCATGATAGTCCTCGTACGCTGCGGCAATGCGGCGGCATAATGGACTGCCGGCCGGCCAGTCATTGCGGAGGCGGCGACCACTAGGACGAGGGAAGCGACATGCCTGAAGGGCAGCCGGAGGGATCGTCAGGCTCCTATCTCTTCCGGCTGGCGCAAGCGGTTTTCGTTGCCGGTGCTTACCGCGATGAAAGCGAAACGCTAGTCCTGCATCATGGACCGGGCGGAACAGGACAGCGGCGAGACAGTGCAATGGGCGGCGATCACCGGCGTGATCGCCACCGTCTCGGTGTTCGCCATCGCGCAAGGGCTGAGCTATCCGCTGTTGAGCTTCATCCTGCAGCGCCAGGGCGTCTCGCCGGCCATGATCGGCCTGTCGGCGGCAATGACGCCGATCGGCTTCATCGTCTCGTCGCCGCTGGTTCCGGCGCTGGCACGGCGTTTCGGGGCAGGGCGCACCGCGCTTACTTGCGCGGCACTTTCCGCGCTGGTGCTGGCGCTGATCGGCTGGACGCAAAATGTCTATCTGTGGTTTCCTCTGCGCTTTTTGATCGGCGCCGTCACCAACCCGCTCTACGTGCTGAGCGAAGTCTGGGTGATCGCACTGGCGCCGCCGACACGCCGCGGCCGCGTCATGGGCATCTATTCGACCATCATTTCGGCGGGCTTTGCGGCGGGGCCACTGTGCCTGCTTGCGGTCGGCACCGAGGGATGGCCGCCGTTTCTCGTCGGCATCACCGCATTCCTGTTTTGCGGCACCTGCCTCGCCTCAGTGCTGGCACGGCTGCCCAAGGTCGACGAGAGCGGGCACCGCGTTTCGGTGCTGGGGTTTGTGCCGCAGGCGTGGCTGCTGTTATCGGCGGTGATCGTGGCCGCCGGTTTCGAACAGGCGGTGCTCGCCTTGCTGCCGGTCTACGGAACACATTATGGCATCGCCGAAGCGCGCATGTCGGCGCTGCTGTCGGTGATGATCGCCGGCAACATCGCTATGCAGGTGCCGCTCGGCCTGCTGGCGGAACGACTGACGGCGCGGCTGGTGCGGTTCATCTGTGTTTCGATGACGGTGCTCGGATGCGTTCTGTTGCCGGTTTTCATCGAGACGCCGCTGATCTGGCCGTGCGTCTTCATCTGGGGCGCGGTTTCCTACGGCATTTACACGATGTCGATCATTGAACTCGGCGAGCGGTTCACCGGCTCGGCACTGGTCGCCGGCAACGCCGCCTTCTCGCTGATGTGGGGCGTCGGCGGCATCGCCGTGCCGCCGCTGGCGGGCAGCGCCATGGATGTTGTTGGCGCCGGCGGCCTGCCAATGACGCTCGGTGCCATTTGCCTGGCGCTGGCAGTTGTAACGGTCATTCGAAGACGGATGGTGTGAATGCCAGAAAGCCGCCGTCTCTGACGAATGACTTGAATATAAGCGGCCCCATGTCGATCTTGGCTATGCCGCCGCCCGACTCAACCGGAGACGTCATGACCAAATCGAATACCAAGGGCCAGCCGGGTTCGGCGGCCGAAGACCCGTTTCTCTGGCTTGAGGACAGGAGGGGCAAGCAGGCGCTCGACTGGGTGCATCACCAAAATGCAGTTACGGTCGGGGAGCTGCAGGGTGATCCGTCCTATCAGACGTCGTTCGAGACGGCGCTCGACCTGATGACAGCCGAGGATAACATCGCCGTCGGGGCCGCTATCAACGGCTATGTCTATAATTTCTGGCAGGACCGGACGAACGTACTCGGCCTCTGGCGGCGCACCACCGTCGCCTCCTACAAGACCGACAAGCCGGAATGGCAGACGATCATCGACTTCGACAGTCTGGCGGCGAAAGAGGGGGTGAAATGGGTGTTCAGCGGCGCCAGCTGGCTCTACCCCGACTTCAGCCGCTGCCTGCTCAACCTGTCGCCGGATGGCGGCGATGCTAGCGAGATGCGCGAATTCGATATCGAAAGCAGATCGTTCGTCGATGGCGGCTTTCGCGCTCCTGCCTCGAAATCGAGCTTTAGCTGGCTGGACGAGGACACGGTTATCGTTTCCGCCGCCTTCGAGGAGGACGACAAGACCCAGTCCGGTTATCCGCGCGTGGTCAAGCTTTGGCGGCGCGGCACGCCACTGGAAGCGGCGATGCCGATCTTCGAGGCGCTGAAGCAGGATCTTGCCGCCGGCGGGTCCGTCGAATTCGACGGCGACAAGCGTCATGTCTTCCTCGCCCGAACCATCGACTTCTTCGCCTCGCACAGTTTCCTGCGGCTGCCTTCCGGCGAGAACAGGCGCATCCCGTTGCCGGACGACGTCACCGATACAGCGCTGTTCAAAGGCCAGCTCGTCTTCGGCGTGCGTACCCCGTGGACTGCGCCGGACGGCACGCTGTGTAAGCCCGACGGGCTCTATTCACTCGATTTCGAGCGCTGGATCGAAACCGGGCTATTCGGATCCCTCGGTACCGTGCTCGAGCCGGCGCACCGTGTCTCGATCGCCGGTATTGCCCGCACGCAGGACCGGCTGTTCATCAATTTGATGGATAATGTGCGCGGCAAGGTCGTCGCCGGCAAGCGCAGCGACAGCGGCTGGGAGTTCAAGCCCGTGGCGTTGCCTGAAAACGGCAATGTCGGCATCAGCCATGCCGAGCATTTCGGTTCCAGCGTCTCCTTCTCCTTCACCGATTTCCTGACGCCGAGCTCGATCATCTGGTCGGACGACAACGCCGCGGGGCTGGCAACGGTGAAGTCGCAGCCGGCGCGTTTCGATGCGTCGTCCCTGGTCTCCGAACAGTTCGAGGCGCGCTCGAAGGATGGCACGATGATCCCGTACTTCGTCGTCAGGAGGCGCGACTTGCATGGACCCGTGCCGACATTGCTTTACGGCTATGGCGGCTTCGAAGTGCCGCTGCTGCCCGGCTATGCCGGCGTGCGCGGCAGGCTGTGGCTGGAGAAGGGCAATGCCTATGTACAGGCCAACATCCGCGGCGGCGGCGAGTTCGGCCCGAACTGGCATCAGGCGGCGCTCAAGGCCAATCGCCAGAATGCCTTCGACGATTTCGCCGCGGTCGCGCAAGATCTGGTCCAACGCGGCATCGCTACGCCCGCCACACTGGGCATCCAGGGCGGATCGAATGGCGGCTTGCTGACCGGCGTCTCGCTGACCCAGCACCCGGAATTGTTCGGTGCAGTGATCATCGACGTGCCGCTGCTCGATATGCTGCGTTACACCGAGCTGCCGCCCGGCGCGTCATGGATGGCCGAGTATGGCGATCCGGCGAAGCCGGAAGAGGCAGCCTGGCTCGCCGCCTATTCGCCCTACCAGCATGTAGACACGGATGCAGCCTATCCGCCGGTGTTGCTGACGACCTCGACCGCCGACGATCGCGTCCATCCCGGGCATGCCCGCAAGATGGCGGCACGGCTGCAGGCGGCCGGCCATGGCAAGACGCTGTTCTTCGAGGAGACCGAGGGCGGCCATGGTGGACGCGGCGACCGGCGGCCGCAGGCCGCACAGGCGGCGATGAAGTACGTCTTCCTGCAGCTGGCCCTGACTGGCACCAATTGACCGGCGTCGCTTGACCGGCACGGCTTGAACTGAGGGCTCGAGGCAGCCTAAGGTACATGCATGGCTCGGCTGGCGAAATCGGGTTGCGCATTTGGGGTGGCGGTGACGCCGTCGTCGCGCACGCTACGCGCCGAGCTGTTGCGGCTCTGCGCTCGCATCGGCTATTCGCCGCCCGCTGTCCTCTGACGAATCCGCCCCGGCGCGAAAGCTGCCGGATTGGTTCAAGAGGAAAGACCAGACATGACCTACCAGAATTATTCGCTGAAGCAGCTTCAGCAGATCGATGCCGCGCATCACCTTCATCCGTTCACCGACCACAAAGAGATGCGCGAGACCGGCTCGCGCATCATCACCCACGCCAACGGGCCGTTCATCTATGATGCCGAAGGGACGGAAATCCTCGACGGCATGGCTGGGCTGTGGTGCGTGAATGTCGGCTATGGCCGCGACGAGCTGGCCGACGCCGCTTACGCCCAGATGAAGGAATTGCCCTACTACAACTCTTTCTTCAAATGCTCGACGCCGACGCCGGTTCTGCTGTCGAAAAAGCTGGCGGAGATCGCGCCAAGGCACATCAACCAGGTGTTCTACGGCTCGTCCGGTTCGGAGGCCAACGACACGGCGCTGCGCCTGGTCCGTCACTATTGGGTGCTGGAAGGCAGGCCCGAGAAGAACCGCATCATCTCACGCAAGATGGGCTACCACGGCTCGACCATCGCCGGCGCCTCGCTCGGCGGCATGGATTTGATGCACAAGCAGCTCGGCGGCGCTGTGCCCAACATCGTCCATGTGATGATGCCCTATGCCTATGAGCTCGCACTGCCCGGCGAAAGCGACCATGATTTCGGCCTGCGCGCGGCAAAAGCGGTCGAGGACGCGATCCTCGAAGCCGGCGCCGACAAGGTGGCCGCCTTCATCGGCGAGCCGGTGATGGGGGCAGGCGGGGTGAAGATCCCGCCGATGAGCTATTGGCCGGAGGTGCAGCGCATCTGCCGCAAATACGATGTCCTGCTGATGCTGGACGAGGTCATCACCGGATATGGCCGCACAGGCGAGTGGTTCGCCGCACAAGCCTTCGATGTCGAGCCCGACACCATCACCACGGCCAAGGCGCTGACCTCTGGCTATCAGCCGCTGTCGGCGCTGCTGGTCGGCGACCGCATCGCGGCGACGCTGGTCGAAAAGGGCGGCGAATTCTATCACGGCTACACCTATGCCGGGCATCCGGTGGCCTGCGCGGTGGCGCTGAAGAACCTCGAGATCATCGAGCGCGAAGGGCTGGTCGAGCGCGTCAGGAACGACACCGGGCCTTACTTCGCCAGGGCGCTGCAAGAACGTCTCGGTGGGCACGATCTGGTCGGCGAGGTGCGCTCGTTCGGGCTGATGGGGGCGATCGAGATCGTCAAGGACAAGGTGACCAAGGAGCGCTTCCTGCCGGCCGGCAGCGCGGCGGTGATGGTTCGCGACCACGCGATTGTCCAGGGCATGATGCTGCGCGCTACCGGCGACACGATGATCCTGTCGCCGCCGCTGATCTGGACGCGCGAGACGATCGACATGGCCTGCGACCGCATCGCCACGGCGCTCGACCTGGCGCAAGCAGATTTGCGCAAGCATTAGGGAGGCGATCGCCGGGCGCTCCATGTCGGGCGCCCGGCGTTTGAATGGGCGCTCGCCAGGCGAGGATGCGAAACGCAAAAACCGCGCTCCATCGGAACGCGGCTTTGCCAGATACGCATGGCGCTTCGCCAACAATACACTTGCGAAACTTACGGCGAAACTTACGGGCTCCGGTACGCGAGACCTGATCCGGAGCGCCGGGCGGATGTCCGCCTCGCAATCCGTTTTAAACGCATATCGTTACTGCAGGGTTAGCAAGAGCTTAAGCAAACCTAAATTTGCCGGCTTTCCGCATTGGGCAGATCGAAAACCTGTGAACTTGGAGCTTACGCCGGGTCACCACGGAGGAAATTAATGATGCCGGAAAAATCCGCGCCGGCATTCCCTTGTGCGTTGAACAGCGCATAAAGCTGGGCTGCCTCGGCGCCGAGCGGCGTTGCTGCACCGACGCTCTGTGCGGCCTCCTGCGACAGTTTCAGGTCCTTCAGCATCAGTGCCGCCGCGAAGCCAGGCTTATAGCCATTGTTGGCGGGCGATGTCGGCACCGGGCCGGGCACCGGGCAATAGGTGGTCAGCGACCAGCACTGGCCGGACGAGGTCGAGGCGACATCGAACAGCGCCTGGTGCGACAGGCCGAGCTTTTCCGCCAGCACGAAGGCCTCGGCAACGCCGATCATCGAAATGCCCAAAATCATATTGTTGCAGATCTTCGCCGCCTGTCCGGCGCCGTCGTCGCCGCAATGAACGATGCGGCCGGCCATCGGCTTGAGGATTGGTTCGGCCTTGGCGAAGGCGTCCTTCGAACCGCCGGCCATGAAGGTCAGCGTGCCGGCCGCCGCACCGCCCGTGCCGCCGGAGACCGGCGCGTCGATCGACAGCAACCCATGCTTGGCGGCGATGGCATGGGCCTTTCGAGCCGACTCGACATCGATGGTCGAGGAATCGATGAACAGCGCGCCTTTTTTTGCCTTGGACACTATGTCTGCGTAAACCGACAGAACATGCTTGCCGGCCGGCAACATGGTGATGACCGCATCGGCATCCTTCACCGCCGCAACGGCATTGGCCATGACGATGACGCCGTGCTCCCTGGCAATGACGAGGTTCTCCGGCACCAGGTCGAAGCCGTGCACGGCATACCCGGCCTTGACCAGGTTGGCGGCCATCGGATTGCCCATATTGCCGAGGCCGATGAAGGCGATGGTGGTCATAATGGCGCTCCGTGGTTTGGGTAGGCAGTAGGCAGTAGGCAGTAGGCAGTAGGCAGTAGGCAGTAGGCAGTAAGCGACCTATTCGGGCGCAAGTTTGCTAATAAGTTGGCGAAGCATTTTCCCGATGCCCTTCGGTCGCTAAAAGCACGTGATAAGCTTGATCATGGGTAGCAAGGCCAATGCGTTCAGCGATCTGGAGGTGTGTCTCGAACTCCTTCAGCGATCCCTGGGCAATCCTGAGAAATTGCTGATAGGAGCCTCTGTTGTCTCGGCCGTAACCTTCCGCGATGTTTGCAGGAATAGAGGTTGCTGAGCGGCGGATTTGGCTGGTCAACCCATACAATTCCTCTTTTGGCCATGCCTTGGTCAGGGAGTAGGCGGTGACGGCTAGATCCATCGCCTGCTGCCATACGATAAGATCCTTGTACGAATTGATCTTGCCGGTCATCTTTCTGCCTATTGCCTATTGCCTATTGCCTATTGCCTATTGCCTACTGCCTACTGCCTACTGCCTTACCGTCCGATCAGCGCGCGAGCGATGATGACGCGCATGATCTCGTTGGTGCCTTCGAGAATTTGGTGGACACGCAGGTCGCGCACCAGCTTCTCGATGCCGTAGTCGTGCAGATAACCATAGCCGCCGTGCAGCTGCAGGGCGTCGTTGGCGACGTTGAAGCCGGCGTCGGTAACGAAGCGCTTGGCCATCGCCGACCATTTCGAGGCATCCGGCGCGTTGCGGTCGAGCTTCGAGGCGGCGGTGTACAGGAAGATGCGCGCCGCCTGCAATTCGGTCTCCATGTCCGCAAGCTTGAACTGCAGCGCCTGGAACTGGTTGATCTTCGAGCCGAAAGCCTTGCGTTCGGCGGTGTAGGAGAGCGCCTTGTCGAGTGCCGATTGCGCGCCGCCGAGCGAACAGGCGGCGATGTTCAACCGGCCGCCGTCGAGCCCGGCCATGGCGATGCCGAAGCCGGCGCCTTCTGCCGACAGAAGGTTTTCCGCCGGCACCTTGCAGTCCTCGAAGACGACCTGGCGGGTCGACTGCATGTGCCAGCCCATCTTGCGCTCGTTGGCGCCGAAGGAAAGGCCGGGCGCATCGTTCGGCACGACGAAGGTGGAAATGCCTTTCGGCCCGTCGGCGCCGGTGCGCGCCATGACGACATAGAGGTCGCTGTCGCCGGCACCGGAGATAAACTGCTTGGCGCCGTTCAGCACATAATCGCCACCGCTTTTGACCGCACGCGTCTTCAGCGCCGCGGCATCGGATCCCGAACCCGGCTCGGTCAGGCAGTAGCTGGCCAGCCATTCCATCGAGGTCAGCTTCGGCAGGAAGCGCCGACGTTGCTCGTCGCTGCCGAAGCGGTCGATCATCGATGCCGCCATGTTGTGGATCGAGATGAAGGCGGAAAACGCCGGATCGGCCCGCGAAAGTGCCTCGAAGATCAGCACGGCGTCGAGCCGGCCGAGCCCCGAGCCGCCGACGTCGTCGCGGACATAGATGCCGCCAAGGCCGAGCGGGCCCGTCTCGCGGATCACATCGGCGGGGAAATATTTGTTGCGATCCCAGTCGAGTGCGTTCGGCGCCACACGGTCGGCGGCGAAGGCCTCTGCCATCTCCTGGATGGCGCGCTGGTCCTCGTTGAGTTCGAACTGGCTGGTGCCCGCATCGACAGCGGCGTCCATGGCGTGCTCCCTGATGTTTCCGGCCTGCTGGCCTGTCGTTTTTGGCTTTGCGCGCAGTCCAATCTAGACCAATGATGCCGCCGCGCAACCCGATCGTCTCCATCCAACCATCTGGGCAGCGGCTGTGGGCGAATGCGCTTTGGAGCAAAGTGTGACGACAACTTTCGACGAACTGCTTGGATGCTTCCATGCCTATCTCCAGACGTTCGATGATGCGCTGGTGCGCGACGCCGTGGCCCGGATCGGCTGGGACATGCCGTCCCGTCCGCTCGAACCGCATGCACTGCCTTGTCTCGTCCAGCTCGACCGGATCGTCGAACTCGCTCCCGCCGCGGCCAAGTCGCTGGCGCGGCTGGTTGCGGAGCGTCGCGGCTATCTGCACTGGGGCCAGACCTATGGCGAGGCGGATTTCGGCAAGGTTTTCATCGACAATTACGGCTGGCTGGAGGTGTTCGGTACACGCGGGCATTTCGTCAATGAAGAGGTTGCGGGCGGTCTGCTGATCCTTGGGCCCGACATCGTCTACCCCGATCACCACCATGTCGCGGAGGAGATCTATATCCCGCTTACCGGCGGCACCGAATGGTGCATGGGCGACGGCGGTTTTCGCCTTCGAGCGGCGGGCGAGGTGATCCACCATGCCTCTGACATCAACCACGCCATGCGCACCGGCAAGGAGCCGCTGCTGGCGCTCTATCTCTGGCGTGGCGGGCCACTGGCGGCCAAGTCGACGATCACCGGAACCGTTGCGCAGGGCAGGGACTGACATGGCCAAGGCGATCATGCTGCAGGGCACGGGTTCGGATGTCGGCAAGACGGTGCTCGTCGCCGGTCTGTGCCGCGCGGCGAAGAAGCGCGGCTTGAAGGTGCGGCCGTTCAAGCCGCAGAACATGTCCAACAACGCCGCTGTCGCCGATATTCCAGGCGATTCAGGCGGCGGCGAGATCGGCCGCGCCCAATGGCTGCAGGCGATCGCCTGCGGCGTGGCGCCGACCGTCCACATGAACCCGGTGCTGCTCAAGCCGCAGACCGATGTCGGCGCTCAAGTCGTCGTGCAGGGCAAGGTGTTCGGCGAGGCGCGGGCGCGCGACTACCAGGCGCTGAAGGGCCGGCTGATGGATGCGGTACTGGACTCCTGGGCAAAGGTCGGCGAGGGCGCCGATCTGGTCATTGTCGAGGGCGCCGGCTCGCCGGCCGAGATCAATCTCAGGAGCCGCGACATTGCCAATATGGGCTTTGCGACGCGCGCCGGCGTGCCGGTGGTCCTGGTCGGCGATATCGATCGCGGCGGCGTCATCGCCTCGGTCGCCGGCACCCATCTGCTCCTGCCGGAGGAGGACCGGCGCATGATCGTCGGCTACCTCATCAACAAGTTCCGCGGCGACGTCTCGCTGTTCGACGACGGCATCGAGGCGATCGACACATTCACCGGCTGGCGCTGTTTTGGCGTCGTGCCGTGGCTGAAGGCGGCGGCGCGGCTGCCATCGGAAGATTCCGTCGTACTCGAGCGACTGGCGTCCGGCGAGAAGCGCGCGCTGAAGATCGCCGTGCCGGTGCTCTCGCGCATCGCCAATTTCGACGATCTCGACCCGCTCAAGGCCGAACCGCAGGTCGAGGTGGTGTTCGTGCCGCCTGGTGAGCGCTTGCCCGAAGATGCGGGTCTGGTGGTCATTCCCGGCTCGAAGTCGACGATCGGCGATCTCCTGAAATTCCGTGAGAACGGCTGGGACCGCGACCTTGCCGCGCACAGGAAACGCGGTGGCCAAATCGTCGGCATTTGCGGCGGCTTCCAGATGCTTGGTCATATCGTGCGCGATCCCGACGGCATCGAGGGCAGCGTTACCGAAACGCAAGGCCTCGGCCTGCTCGACGTCGAAACGGTGATGGAGCCGGAAAAGACGGTGCGCAACGTCAGCGCGCGCTCGGTGCCGTTCGATCTGCCGCTCGACGGCTACGAGATCCATCTCGGCCGCACCACCGGTCCGGATACGCTGCGGCCGTCCGCCGTTATCAACGGCATCGATGACGGCGCTGTCTCGGCCGACGGCAAGGTGCTGGGCACCTATATGCACGGGCTGTTTTCCGCCGATGCCTTCCGGGCGAAATTCCTCGAAAGCCTTGGCGTCAAAGGCGGCGGCATCGACTACCGCGCCGAGGTCGAAGGGGCACTGGACGAGATCGCAGCCGAACTGGAAACCCACCTCGACTGCGACACGATTTTTGGGCTAGCGTGTTAGATACTTAGCGCGGAAGTTTTGCACGGGTCGTTGGCTTCGACGGATCACATGCCTTGGCGATTAGCGGAAACGTCCATGGCTTCGTCATCCTGGGGCGGAGCAAGGAGCGAAGCGACGCGGCGCAGACCCAGGATCCATGCCCTGACTTCGGAGCGCCGCTGCGGCGCAGAATTCTGCTCCGCTGGCTCCTCGGCCAAGGTCACGGCATGGATCCCAGGGTCTCCGCGACGGAGCTTCGCTCCTGCTCCGCCCAGGGATGACGAAATTGGGAGGCTTCGGCCAATCCCGAATGTGCAGCGCTACCAGTTCATGCTTTCTCGTCAGCCTTCGGCCAGTAGGTGCCGAACGACCAGACGTTGCCTTCCGGATCGCGGCAGATGAATTCGCGGCTGCCATAGTCGCGGTCGGTGAGTTCTTCCAGAATCTCGGCGCCGGCGGTCTTTGCCCGCGCGTATGCCGCGTCTGCGTCAGCGACCGCAACGTAGATCGACTTGCCGCCACCCGAACCCGGCGCGCCGACCATCTTGCCATAGGCGTCGTCGCGCGCCGTGCCGAGCATGACGATCGAAGAGCCGAAAGCGAGTTCGGCGTGGTGCACCACGTCGCCTTCGCCATAGCGGGCGCGAACGCTGAAGCCGAAGGCCTCGCACAGCCAATCGATCATCTTGCCGGCATTCCTGTAGCGCAGCGCCGGATAAAGCCGCGGTGGTTCGGGGGTGTTCGGCATGGCTGATCTCCTTCAGCGGGTTGGTCGATCAACCCAGTCTGCGCGACGGCCGGTTGCGCGTCTTGAAGAAATGTTACCTCGCGGCAAGCGCCGTCGGCGCGACGCCTGCCAGGTCGCGAAACTCGCGTACCAGATGCGCCTGGTCGGCATAGCCGCAGTCGGCGGCGATGTCGGCCCAAGCGCTGTTCGCCTGTCTCGACAGGCCAAGCGCATGATTGAAGCGGACGATGCGCGAGAGCGTTTTTGGGCCGGTGCCGATAGCGTCCGAAAATTTTCCGGTAAGATGCTTGCGGCTCCAGCCAAGCTTTTCGGCCAGCGTCGAGATGCGGGTCCGCCCACGCGTCGAGACGATCGTCTCATAGGCCCAGACCATTTCGGCCTGGGTGCGGTCCGCGGTTGCCAACCGATCGCCAACGAAGGCTTCGGCGATGGCAAAGCGTGAGCTCCAATCCGGTGCATTGCCGAGCCTTTCGCGCAGCGCGATGCCTTCTACGCCGAGCACGTCATCCAGGCCGACCATGCGGTCGGTCAGTTCGATCATCGGGCGGCCGAAGAAGCGACGAGCGCCGAGCGGGCTGAAATTGATCTGCACACAGCAGGCGCCGCCGAAGGATTCGATCACTACCGGCCCGGCATAAAGGCCGGCGGCAAAACTGGCGAAGCGGTCATTGTCGCCCGGGTCATGGCCGAGCCCGATGGCAAAGGGTTCGGCAAAGCTGATGACCAGCGGCACGGTCAGCGAGGCATATTCGACGGCGCGGAAATGGCCTGGCATGGTTTCGCGAAAGCCGCATATGTCGGTGACGGCGCCCTGAAGCCGATGGCTCGGCGCGCGCCGCACCATCTCGAACCGATCGAGGCCTGGGCTTTCGTGGCGGCTGCCGTCTTCGCTGTCGGGCATGCGCTTTCCTTCCGCCACGCGACTTTAACAGACCATTCGTCGGAATCAAAAGCGCCCCGCGTTTTGGCGGGCGCTCGGTGTTGCCTGAGATTCTGAATTGTCTGGACGTGTTTAGGCGCCGCGCATCAGGCAGCCGGCGGCCAGCACGATGTAAGCGATGACGACAATCCACACAGCAGCCAAAGGGATGAACGCAAGGACGCCAAGCGCGGCGAGAACGCCGATAATGGCGATAACAAGGGATATAATGAAAATAAGCTGGGTAGGCGCACTGAGATTCATGTTCGGTCCCTCCTCAACATGATTCGTACAACGGCATACTATCAGTCGCGCGGTCACACACCAATGAGTGCACGCAGGCGGCTTTTCCACCATCGCACCCCGTTTGCGCCAAGCCGATTCCGCGCTACCTTCCCGACGAATCGGAAGGGGCTGATGGCGATGGGATTGCTGGACCAGATACGCTCGATCTTCGACGGCGACCCCGGCGTGCGCAAGGTCGCGGACGATCCGGTGCTGTCGGCGGAATTGCTGATGCTGTTCCGTATGATCCTGGCCGACGGTTCGGTCAGCGAAAGCGAAATGACCGCCTTCAGGCGTATCTGCCGCGACGCCTTCGGCATACCCGAAACCAGCGTCGACAGCGTCATCGAATATCTCAACGATTTCGGCTACGAGACCAACAGCTCGCAGGCCGTCGCCCAATTCCGCGACCTCGACGTCGAACGGCGCAAGCTGCTCGCCCGCCACATGGCCGAGATCGCCAAGGCCGATTCGCAACTTGCCGGGAGCGAGATGCAGCTGTTGCGCCGCACGCTCGACCTGCTCGACATCAGCCCGGCCGATTTGGTCAAGCCGCAAGGCTGAGGCATCGGCAGGATTGTTGAGTTACAGCAATTCAAGGTCAATCTGAGATGAATTCAGTATAAACTTGTGGTAAAATAAAATAACTGTGCATTGGTAAAACATATATATCGCAATCGGATCTTGATGATCCGGTTTTTCCTTATATTCTTCGGCGTCGTATACTACGTCGAAATATTTTCCAAATAAATCGTCGTCAGACCAAAGATCGTATTGCTTGACCCTATTTGGTTCATCGGGCTTACCGAGATACGCCCAAATCCGACTTCTTCTAATAGTTTTTATGTCACCAAATTGTGCGGTCAACTTTTCACGCGATAGCGCGTCCTCCCATCTGGGCGAAGGGCCAGTGATTTGCTGATAGAATATAAGCAAGACCAATACGGCAGTCGCAGCACTCAGCACAGCGGCCGAAAGTAGGCACTGCTTACTAATTTTCATTTCAGCCACCTATTTCTGATATCAATATCAATCGGGATCAAGCGACCGGAGAGAGGGCGCCCCGGTGGCGTCATCGAATTTTGCACTCGACTAAACAACATCACCGACTTTAGCTTCTTTTTGGGAAACAATCTTGGAACCGGGAAGATCCTTCATTGGCACTCAAGCGGATGCTCAAAGTACTATCATAGCGCTACCTGTTTATCTTATGCAGTGTAAAAGCAACGGAAATCAAAGAGAATACAGCCATAATTGCGAGATACGCGGCAGCCAATCCGCTTTCACTTAAGGCGCCCGAAATCATAAAATGAATTGCAGTAATTAAAACTAATATATAGTTATACTTTTGGATAATACTCAAATTATATATCATTTTTACGCTTGATTTTGTATACTTCCATCCGGTCCAGTCATTTTTTGAAATTCCTCTCCAGATAAACCGATGGGGTGTTCGAAACGATTAAGAAGCTCCGCTAACCTTCTTGGAAAGGCAAAGGAGGCAGCAACTATCGCGCCAATAAAAACCACCATCCAGGCGGATTCACCCCAAATCAGCGAAACAGGGATGGTCGCGGCCGATGTCCATATGGCTGTTACTGAGAATATCTTCTCAAGGGTTCCGTCCATATCCATAATCTCTGCACCTCCGATCTTCCGGGGCATTTCCAACTACCGAAAGAATCCTCCTCTTCCGGGGCGGCGATGCCGCCTGCCAGGAGCTGGTCGATGCTTGATCCTGATCTGGCGCGGTGCGAACGCAGCTGTCAACCGAGAACGGGTGCGGTTCAAATGCTGGGCACTGAATTGGATTGGCAGTTCGCGCTGCCAAAAAAAATGCTCTGCACTCTTGACGCGCGGCCGGCTAATGAGTGTCACCGTAATTCCACAATTCCTCCAACGGATCGGAAAATTTGTATGCCTTGCTGCTATTGGTAGTATCCTTTCTGAAAGATTAGCACTGTCTCGACAGGCGCCATGGAATCTTCTTTTGCCAACGGGGCATAAATACTGACCCCAAGGCCAAAAGCGATTGCCCCATCAATTTCTTCTTCGATTTCTTGGCCCAATGAAATAAGTGCACGTTTTGCGGTTTCAAATCCTGTTCCTAGAAATCGAACCCCATTCAGAGAAGGAGCGGCAGGACTCGTGAATTCGACCGCGTTCAATTTTCCTGATTTACTATAGTAACAAAATACCCCAATATTTTCGAAATAGTCGCAAGGAAACGTATCCCTGATAGATCGTTTGAATGTTCGAAAATTTGTCCCAAGACGCCGTCTAATCTGATTCGGGGACATTCCAAACTCTATTTCCCCGGCGCCAGTGAAAGGTATGATCTTGAACTCAGTCATCAAAAACCGTGCCCTACGGCTTCGTGCTCTTGACGAGCCGCCGGCTAATGGGTGTCACCGTAATTCGTAATGCGACCGTAGTGCGTAATTCCGGATCATGTCGTAATTCGGAGAGGAGATATGGAAAAGAGTGCGCTGTAATTCCTTACACAGCAATCAGTACGAACTGGTTTGGAAGTAAGGCTAATTGAGCGATGGTCTTCCCATTTTCGCTACTGAATTCAATCTCGTATGCCTCCTCGGGATAAGAATGCTCTTCAACAACGACTCTTAAAGCTCCGGCCTGAAGGGATTCTCCCAGCATATCACAAATCAATCTCACAACGTCGTTGATCTTTGGTTTCATAGCGGGACTCTACTTCACGAATAGTGTCATCAGCGACGGGACGTTTGAACCGGGGGCTAAAAATCCACCCGGTGCGAACCTCAACGGTGCCGGCCGGACCTGTAACAGTTACGTCCACCGTATATCGAGCTCCGTATTTATCAACAACCCGTCTGGCCGGAGGCATCGCGCACGCTGGTCGTGGTGTGGGTCAGCGTGCCCAGCGTGACGTCCCGGCGGGCGAGCTTGCCAAAGCCGTCATACTTGTTGCCTTGCGTTGCCCCAGGGTTGGTGGAGGTGAGCTGGCCGATGTTGTAGAAGCCGGACGCCGCTATGCGGGCAAGGCGGGCCATGTGGTCAATCTACGTGCAATGATAGCCGGGCGAACGCGATAAAAGTGCACCGAAATTGCGAAATTCTCTCCAGTTCCTGCCGCACAATAGCGGCCACTAAGTAATGACCCGCGTCATAATTAGGATCTGTGAATGGCAACTAACGACCTTGTGCACTGGCCCGATAATCCAACAACTCTTGCATTTCTACAATCTCTTCCCCGTATTGTCCCGTGACCTTAATGGTGTTGGTGTCAAGATCAACCAGACTCTTCAGGAACAAAATGGTGGGCCGCGCGTGCTCAATTGGAACTAAACCTAAAAGCCTTATCGCATAGAGCGAATTCGCATCCCCGCCTCCTTTTTGGGCCAAAGACATTTTCAATTCTTCCTGCAATTTTTCAATATCGTCGTAAATGCCAACATAAGAGTCCGTAAGCGATCGAGTTACTTGATCAAAATCTTTCGTTCTCTCGTCCAATTGCAATGGAGTCGCAAGATTCTTATCAATCAATCTCGTCCATATAAAAAGGTAAAGTGCACCAGTATCCTCATTAAATTCTTCATACTTCGTATTCCAGTCCATGAACTCCTTCGCAATTTGCGAGGTTACGCGTGATATACATTTCTCCTCAACTGCTCGCCAAGTGAACGGCCAATTATCGGCAAAGATTCCATTTGAACAGTTCAGTATCTCAGGAGTTGATGGCACAGTACAGGCCGATCCTCCGAAAACAAAAATTGCAACAAATCCGGCAAGTTTCAATGCTATTTTAAAATGCATGATGGCAACTCCTCACGAACCAATTGGGAAATCATTTACCTGTAAACTCGCACTACCCAGCTTATTCGGGCCGATTACATTCATAAGCGAGTTATAGTCTTTATTGTTATCCACCAAACAACCCAGTGACATCCCTCCTTCACCAGTCGTGGGGCTCCTCCCCGGATGAATAGTCCGCCCGATGCAAATTAGCCGCTGACGCCGCCAAAAAAGTCCGCGCGGCATTGACGAGAGGCCGGCTAGTGGGAGTCACCGTAATTCGTAATTCACATCGTTACCGTCATTCCTTGATCAATGGGGTTTCAGCTGCTCGATCAGAATCAATTCGACGGCTTGATATCCGTGTAAACCGTCCTGCTCCAAATCGCCCGCCGAAGCTACGCTAGTTTGGCTCTCTAGCTTCGATGGGTCAGACTCTGAGTATTTTCGAATAAGAATTCGGTTGGAAAGGCTTTCTTTGTGAACGAAGGTTGGCATAGGCCATTTGTCTTCTGCCCAGCTCTTCATTTGGCCAATAATTGGCCAAGTTCCATTTATTAAACCGAGATCGCCACACCGTAGGCACCTGACTGCATTATCTGGACTAAGGTCATTTAATTCATCCGCCTTTGGCAATTCCAGACGCATTGGTCCAAATAGATATGCTAGAATAATCTTTCCCATTGGGGCCATATGAGCTACCAAGCCAAGCCCGTAGCCACCTGATCTCAACGGAATGGCAAATAGGGTGCCTTCCTTGTAGGGTAGTTGTCTCACTTTAAGGTTCCCTTTACTACAGATGCCGGCGTGATGCGGAAGGCGCGAGTGGTGATTAGTTACGGCTTTGTTGGAGCGCCAAGCTCTCGTGTGTTTGGGGGCTATCCGTTGCTGCCAGTCGTTTTGCTTAGCTTAAGCGCGACGATGCGGAGAATACGCGGCAGGACAAAGCCGAACGGGCGAGGCAGAAAACATACATTAATACCGTAATTTCCAAACCTAAGTTCGCTAAATCTCCTTCGCGCGCAAAGGGACGATCAGGTCCGGGTTGCGCGATCGGCGATCGGCCCAATGGCCCCATATTTTTTCTACTTTCATAGGCTGGCCACAAACAGTCGTCTCCACCACGTCGCCAACCACCGGAGCCTCCTCGTGGGGCGAGCCACCGGTCTCGCCCCGTCCTTCGGACCCCACAGTGGGAGAACGGAAGGCCCGTGCCCCTTGCCGCTCAGCCCTGTTCGTGCAGCCGTTTCGCGATCGCCCGGTGCAAATCGGGAGCAGCAGTGACCAGCGCCTTGGCCGCCTCGGACTGCGGGTGGTCGAGCACTTCGTTCGTCCTGCCGCGCTCGACGATCTTGCCATCATGCATGACCATCACCTCGTCGGTGATGGCGCGGGCGACGGTCAGATCATGGGTGATGAACAGATAGGCGATGCCGAGTTTTTGGTTGAGCTCGGCGAACAGATCAAGAATCTGCGCGCGGATCGAGACGTCGAGCGCCGAGACCGGCTCGTCGGCGACGACCAGCTTCGGCCGGGTGATGATGGCGCGGGCGATCGACAGGCGCTGGCGCTGGCCGCCCGAAAACTCATGCGGATACTTGTCCATGTCGCCTGGTGAGAGGCCGACCTCGTGCAGCGCATACGCCACCATCTCGCGCCGCGCGGCGGGCGCCGGCTTCTTCTCCAGCACATGCAGCGGCTCGGCCACCAATCTCTCGACCTTCTGGCGTGGGTCGAACGAACCATACGGGTCCTGGAACACGACCTGCATGTCGCGCCGTGCCGGCTTCAGCTCCGCCTCGCTCTTGCCGGTGAGGTTATCGCCGCGGAAGCGGATCGTACCGGCCGTTGGCTTGTCCAGTGCCAGGACCATGCGAGCAAGCGTCGACTTGCCACAGCCGGAACGCCCGACGAGCGCCATCGACTGGCCGGGCGCCATCGAGAAAGAAACATCGTCGACGGCGCGGATGGGAGCCCCTCGCTTGAGCAGCGATATGCGCCGTGCCGGATAGTCGCGCGTCACGCTCTCTACCTCAACCAGAGGTTTTCCTTGGCCGACGCTGTGCCTAGCCCGCGCGGGCACATGCATCGAGGCCTGCGCCAGCTGGCGCGTATAGGGATGAAGCTGTCCGGACAGAATGCGCGCCGTGTCGCCGGCCTCCATCACCTCGCCATGGCGCAGGATGGTGATGCGGTCCGCCATCTCGGTCACCACGGCGAGGTCGTGCGAGATAAGCAGCAGCCCCATGCGGTTTTCCGCAACGAGGTCGCGCAGCAGGTCGAGGATCTGCGCCTGCAGCACCACGTCGAGCGCGGTCGTCGGTTCGTCGGCGATCAGCAGCTTGGGCTTCAGCGCACAGGCGATGGCGATGACGACGCGCTGGCGCTGGCCTCCGGACAGCTCATGCGGATAACGCGACAGCGGGAACTGCGCCGCCGGCAAGCCGACCCGGTCGAGCATTTTTCGCGCCCGTTGCTCGGCGTCAGCGCGGCTCGTCCTGGTGTGCCAGCGAATACCCTCGGCGACCTGCTCGCCGATGGTCTTGACCGGGTTGAGCGCCGTCATCGGCTCCTGGAACACCATGCCGATGTCGTCGCCGCGCAGTGCGCACATCTGATCCTCGCTCGCCGCCAGAATATCAATGCCGTCGAAGGTAACGCGTCCGGTGGCGCGTGCCGCCCAGGGCAAGAGCTGCATCACGGTGAGCGCCGTCATCGACTTGCCGGAGCCGGATTCGCCGACCAGCCCCATGACTTCGCCGGGCGCGACGGACAGCTCGATGTCCCTGAGGATGGGCGTGCCGCCGATGGCCAGCGACAGCTTCTCGATTTCGAGCAGGCTCATCGCTGCCGCCGCGATTTCGGATCGAGAATGTCGGCAATGCCGTCACCAAGCAGGTTCAGGCCAAGCACGGTGACGACGATCGCCATGCCGGGAAAGATCGCCATCCATGGCGCCACCACCATGCG
Organism: Mesorhizobium sp. M0701; assembly: GCF_040320365.1. NCBI lineage: Bacteria > Pseudomonadati > Pseudomonadota > Alphaproteobacteria > Hyphomicrobiales > Phyllobacteriaceae > Mesorhizobium > Mesorhizobium sp. M0701. The sequence goes on along the minus strand of NZ_JAMYPO010000007.1, from coordinate 180,049 downwards.
GGTCTGGGCGTCGAACAGCATGCGGCCCCAACTCGGCATCGGTGGCTGCGTGCCCAGCCCGACATAGGAAAGCCCGGCTTCGGCCAGTATGCCCAGCGCGAACTGGATGGTGCCTTGCACCAGCAGCAGCGTGGCGATGTTGGGTAGCACATGTTCGATGCTGATCAGCGTCCTGCTCTTGCCGGCGGCACGGGCGGCGAGGATGAATTCGCGCGGCCAGATCGCCAGGGCACCGGCGCGGGCGACGCGCGCGAACACCGGGATGTTGAAGATGCCGATGGCAATGATGGCGTTGAACGCGCCCGGCCCGAAGATGGCGGTGATCATGATTGCCGAAAGCAGCGCCGGAAAGGCGAAGACCAGGTCGTTCAGCCGCATCAGCACGTCGTCGGCGGTGCCGCCGCGCGCCGCGGCAAAGGCGCCGAGCGGCACGCCGACGCCCATGCCGATGCCGACCGCCACCAGCGCCACGGCAATCGAGTTGCGGGCGCCGACCATGATCATCGACAGGATGTCGCGACCGAAATGGTCGGTGCCGAACCAGTGCGCCAACGATGGCGCCTGGGTCTTGTCGGAAATGACCAGCCTGGTGACGTCGTAAGGCGTCCACAAGAAGGAGACGATCGCGACCGCCGCCACCAGTGCGGTGATGACGAAGCCGGCGAGGAACGAACGGTTTCGAAACGCCTTGGCCAGGATGCCGGCAAGGTTCTCGTCGGGGATGTCGATGTGCAGCGTCATTGCCGGCCTCTCAGGCGCGGATCGACCACCGCATAGGAGAGATCGACAACGAAATTGACGACGATGACCGCGGCGACCAGCAGCATGACGACGCTCTCGACCACGATCAGGTCACGCTGGTTGATCGCCTGGAACACCAGCCGCCCGAGGCCGGGCAAATAGAAGACGTTTTCGATAATGATGGTGCCGGCAAGCAGGAAGGCGAATTGCAGGCCTAAAATGGTGACCACCGGGATCATGGCGTTGCGCAGCGCATGCCGCCACAAGACAAGCCGATAGGGCAGGCCCTTGGCGCGGGCGGTGCGGATGTAGTCCTCGTTCAGCACTTCGATCAGTGCCGAGCGGGTGACCCGGGCGAGGATCGCCGCCTGCGGCAGAGCGAGAGCGACTGCCGGCAGGAGCAGCGACTTCAGCGCCGGCCAGACGCCGGCGCTCCAGCCGGGAAAGCCGCCGCCCGGCACCAGCCGCAGCCAGACGGCGAACAGATAGATGAGCATCAGCGCGAACCAGAAGTTGGGCACGGCGACGCCAAGCTGGGCGGCGCCCATCGCGATCGTGTCGCCGGCCCGGCCGCGCCGGCTGGCGGAAAACAGCCCGACCGGGATGGCAATGACGGTGGACAGCGCCAGCGCCATCAGGGCCAGCGGCAGCGAGACGACGAGGCGCTCACGGACCAGATCGATGACCGGCACCGAATAGGTATAGGAACGGCCGAAATCGAGGCTCAGCAAGCCGCCGGCCCAATGCAAATAGCGCAGCACGACGGGAGCGTTGAGACCCATCTGGTTGCGCAGCAATTCGATCTGGTCGGCACTGGCGTTCAGGCCAAGCATCAGCCGCGCCGGGTCGCCGGGAATGATCTCCAGCACGGCAAAAACGACCATTGAGGCCAGAACCAGCGTGACGACGGCGATGACCAGGCGCTTGAGGAGATAGGCGGTCATGGACGTTGAGGAACCGCTGTGTTGCCGGACGCAAAAACCGGGCGAAGCTTGCGTTCCCGCCCACCCCCCTCTGTCCTGCCGGACATCTCCCCCTCAAGGGGGGAGATTGGCAGTTTCCACGCCGGCACTGTCCTTGCAACGCTAGTGGTTAGCGAAAGCGGCGGTGAGGGCTCAATCTCCCCCCTTGAGGGGGAGATGTCCGGCAGGACAGAGGGGGGTGTGACGGAGCGCAACTTTCGCCTTTCTGTCAGCGATCAATCCGTCCACTTCACCTTGGTCAGGTCGTTGGCCTGGATCGGGGCATTTTCCCACAGGCCCTGCAGTTTGGCGTCCCAGACGCCGACCTTCGGCAATTCGTAGAGGAAGCCGACCACGGCGTCATCGGCCAGGACCTTCTGCGCCTCGCCGAGCAGCGTCATGCGCTTGGCCTCGTCGGAGGTAAGGTTCAGCTCGTCGATGATCTTGTCGAAGGCCGGGTTGTCGTAGTTGAAGTAATAGTCCTTGCGCGAATAGATATCGATGTCGTTGGGCTCGGTGTGGGAAACGATGGTCAGGTCGTAGTCCTTCTTGGTGAAGACCTGGTCCAGCCATTGCGCCCATTCGACCGGGATGATCTCGAGATCGATGCCGACTTCGCGAAGCTCGGAGGCGATGATCTCGCCGCCAAGCCGCGCATAGGAGGGCGGCGGCAGCTTCAGCGTCGCCTTGAAGCCATTCTCCAGGCCGGCTTCCTTCAGCAACTCCTTAGCCTTCTCCACATTGTGCGGATAGAGGCCGGTGAGGTCGACATAGGCCTTGCTGGCGGGCGACATGTGCGAGCCGATCGGCACGCCGAGGCCGGCCGAGGCGCCGTCGATGATCGCCTTGCGATCGAGTGCAAAGGAAATCGCCTGCCTGACCTGCAGCTTGTCGAAGGGCGGCTTCTTGTTGTTGATCGACAGGATGGTTTCACCCTCGGTCGAGCCGATCACCACCTTGAAGCGCGGGTCGTCCTTGACCTGGGCGACGCTGTCGGGGTCGAAGAACGGAAAGGCCTGGACGTCGCCGGAAAGCAGCGCCGGAACGGCGGCGGCGGCATCCGGAATGATGCGGAACTCGGCCTTGTCGAGGAACACCGGGGCGCCCCAGTAATTGTCCGACTTGACCAGCGTGATCGACGAGCCCTTGGCCCAGTTCTGGAATTTGAACGGGCCGGTGCCGATCGGTTTTTCCTTGTTGGTGTCGGCTGTCTCAGGCGCGACGATAACCGCGTCGCCCCAGCCCATATTGTAGAGGAACGAGCCTTGCGGGTTCTTCAGCGTGACATTCACCGTCGTGGGATCGACGACCTCGACCTTGTCGATGGCGGCGAACAGGCTCTTTTGCGCGTTGACGGAATTGTCGGCGCGGGCACGATCGAGCGAGAATTTCACGTCGTCGGCATCGAAGTCGCTGCCGTCATGGAATTTCACGCCTGTATGCAGCTTGAAAGTGTAGACCTTGGCGTCGTCGGAAATGCTCCAGCTTTCGGCGAGATCGGGCAGCACCTCGCCGTTCGGGCCGATGCGGGTCAGGCCCTCGAAGACATTGGCATAGAGTACCTCGTCGATTGCCGCCGCGGCGCCCGCCGTCGGATCGAGATGAGGGGGTTCGAGCGTAATGCCGATGACCAGGTCGGTGCGCGCGGCCATCGCCGAGGTTCCGGCGGCCAACGCCAGCGCCGCAGCGGCCAGAATGGTTTTCCACAATTTCATCGTGCAACTCCCCATATGCTAAAACACGTGCTCAAAACCCGGCGGATAGAAGCGTGAATTTGCCGCCGAGTAAATTGCGTTTCGTACCGTCCGCCGACGCCGGGAGGAATGTTTTTCCGCCCATGGCCGGATCATAGCGGGCCGGCGCCCCTCAGCAGAACGCCGAGGCCGATGGCCATCACCTTCGCCGAGTCCAGCATGTCGGCAATGCCGACCCATTCATCGGGCCGGTGGGCGAGATCGAGGATGCCCGGGCCATAGGCGATGCAGTCATAGATGTGGCCGATGCGGGCGATGTGCTTCTGGTCATAGGTGCCGGGCGAAATCACGTAATCCGGTTCGCGGTCGAATATCTCCATAATGCCTTGCGCGACCGCCTTAACCACCGGCGCATCGCGCTCGGTCATCAGCGGCAGCACCTCCATCAGATCGCGGATTTCGTAATCGAACTTTTTGCGCTCGCGCTTCAGCCGTTCCAGGATATCGGTCACCTCGCTCTTGACCGCAGCGAGATCCTCTTCGAGCAGGAAGCGGCGGTCGATGGTCAGCCGGCAGGAATCGGGCACGTTGGGCGAGGGCAGGCCGGGCCGGAAATCCTCCGTCTGGCCGCCATGGATCGAGTTGATGTTCATGGTCGAGCGTTTTGCGCCTTCGGGCACGACCGGCATGCGCGTCATCTTGCGGTCGAGCGCCGGAAACAATTCGTCTTCGAAGGCCCGCAGCACGGCGCCCATATGGCGCACCGCATTGTCGCCGAGGAACGGCATCGAGCCGTGCGCGATCTCGCCCTTGGTCTCGATCTCCGCCCACCAGACGCCGCGATGGCCAAGGCAGATGCGATCCTTGTTGAGCGGCTCGGGAATGATGACGTGGTCGACCTTCGGCCTGGAGAAATAGCCGAGCTTGGCCAGATGCGCGACGCCGCCAAAGCCGCCGGACTCCTCGTCGACCGTCCCCGAAATCTCGATGGCGCCGGGAAAATCGGGAAAGACCTCCATGAAGGCTTCAGCGGCGATGATCGAGGCGGCAAGCCCGCCTTTCATGTCGCATGCGCCGCGGCCATAGACCTTGCCATCCCTGACGATGCCGTCGAACGGATCGAGGCTCCAGCCGTCGCCGGGCTCGACCACGTCGATGTGCGAATTGAAGTGCACGCAAGCACCCGGCGCCCGGCCATCGAAACGGGCGACGACGTTGACGCGCGGATAACGGTCAGTGTCGCCGGGCGTGCCTTCGGCACGGATGAATTCGATCTCAAAACCACGCTTCTTCAGCCGCGCGCCGATATATTCGGCACATGGCCGATAGGCTTCGCCGGGCGGATTGATGGTCGGAAAGCGGATCAGATCCGCAGTCAGTGCAACCAGATCATCGGCTCGGTCATCGATAGCCTTGAGGAGCCGTTCGTTCGGTTCGTTCATTCGGCGAATTGAGCAGCGGATGAGGGAGTTTTGCAAGCCCGATGGCGAATTGCGAGGCGATTGCGTGTCGTTACGGCAACTATTGCGGGAAATCGTTCAAATTCGCTGCTTTGGATTGGTGAAATCGTCAGGGAGTGGGTGTTAGCTCGCTGGCTTGCCATCAAAACGCTGGAGAACAGCGCGAGGGCAGGCAGGCAAGGGGCATCAAAGGGGTTTGATTGCATGAAAAACACTGTTCTCATGGCAGCGGCATTGATGGCGATGCTGTTCGGTTCGTCGTTCGAGAGCCGGGCGGCCAGCCTGGTCGCGAACATCGACATATCCTCACAGACGATGACGGTAAGATACGGGCTTTCGTATTACCGGTGGAGCGTTTCCACCGCCCGCAAAGGCTACATCACGCCGCGCGGCAGCTATCGTCCACAGCGGACGGCCCGGATGTGGTATTCGCGCAAATACGACATGTCGCCGATGCCCTATTCGGTGTTCTTCCGCGGCGGCTATGCTATCCACGGCACCGGCGCGATCCGGCAATTGGGGCGCCCGGCATCGCATGGCTGTGTGCGCCTCCACCCTAGCAACGCCGCCGCGTTCTATTCGATGGTGCGCAAAGCCGGCTTCGGTAATACGCGGATCCTCGTGACGAATTAGGGCCTGCTCCTCGGCCCGCAATAAAAAACCCGCCGGAGCGGCGGGTTCGTCGGGGCCAAATAGCACCATAGCGAAATTAGTAGCATAGCTGCCGGCACAAAGCAAGAACAAAATAGGGCCGGTGCCCAAAAAGATCGTTCCGCTCAGGCGGCTTTGTCGCGCACTATCGCCGGCCGACGCTTTTTGCGGCCGCTGATCTCCCAGCGCTTGTGGAACCACATCCACTGGCCGGGGTCTTCGCGCACCCAGCGCTCGACCACGTCGTTGAGAAGCTGGGTGGTGGCGCGGACGTCGACACTGCCGCCGACGGTGCGCGGCAAGGTGAGCTTGTCCTCGATCTCGAGCCGGAAACGATTGTTCGGCAGGCGCACGCAGCGCGCCGGGTAGACATCGCAATCGTAGTGCCGCGCCAGGGTGCCGAGGACCCGGTTGCTCTCGCAGGGGCGGCCGAAGAATGTCGTCTCGAGCCCGCCGGTGAATTTCTGGTCGACCAGCACGCCGATATTGCCGCCTTTCTCCAGGATGGCCGCAAGTGCGAACGAGGCACCGGTCGAAGACGGCAGCAGCGATCCCATGCTCGAGCGGCGGGTCGAGAGGATGTACTCGGCGAGGTAAGGGTTGTTGGGCGGGCGAAACAGCGCCGTGATGTTCATGCCGAAGGTCGCCGCAGCCACCGGCAGCAGCTCGAAATTGCCGAGATGCCCGGTGAAGACGATATGCGGCTTGTCCTCGCCCGCGATGCGCACGAAATGCTCCACGCCCTTGACCTCGACACGGCCCGGCTTCGTCGCAGCGGGATCGTAGTCGAACAAAGCATCGAGAAAGATGTATTCGGCGGCCAGGCGGGCCATGTTGCCCCACATATCGGAAGCGATCGCTTCGATCTCGGCATCGCTTTTTTCCGGATAGGCCTGGCGCAGATTGTCGACCGCAACCTGATGGCGCGCCACCCAGGGGCCGATGCGGCGGGCAGCGCGGTCGGCGAAATTGAGCGCGCTGTCGGGCGGCAGCAGGCGCAGCGCGGAGATGATGATCATAGCGACCCGCGCGACCAGCCAGTAGTTGAACTGGCGAAGCCGCCTGCCATAGCGGAATCCCAGGTCCCTGCGGATCTTCCTGAAGGCGTTGCCGATCATTTCAGCCGACGCGCAGGATGATCTTGCCGAAGACGTCGCGGCCTTCCATGCGCTTCAGCGCCGCATCGATGCCGTCGAAGCCAACCTCGGTGTCGATCACCGGCGCGACCAGGCCCGCCGCCATCTTCTGCATGGCGTCGGCCATGTTTTCCATGCGGCAGCCGAACGAGCCTAGCAGCTTCAGCTGCTGCTGGAACAACTGCATCAAATTGATCTGCGTCGACACGCCGGAGGTCGAGCCGCAGGTGACCAGCCGACCGCCGCGTTTGAGGCACAGCATCGAGGCGGCAAATGTGTCGGCGCCGACATGCTCGAACACCACGTCGACGCCCTTCTTCTTGGTCAGCTTGCGCACGACGCCTTCGAAGCGGTCGTCGCGGTAATTGATGACGTGGTCGGCGCCGAGCGCCTTGGCCTTGTCGATCTTGTCGTTTGAGCCGACGGTGGTGATGACCGTGCAGCCCATCTTCTTGGCCAGCTGAATCGCGGCGGAGCCGATGCCGGAGCCGCCGGCATGGACCAGTATCGTCTCGCCGGGCTGCAGCCGGGCATTGTCGAACAGCATGTGCTCGACCGTGCCGAAGGTGACAGGCGCCACCGCCGCGCCGATTTCGCTCACGCCTGGCGGGGCGGGGACCAGAAGGCGCGCCGGCAGGTTGATCTTTTCCTGCGCAAAGCCGTCGAGATGGAAGCCGTGCACGCCCGAAACATGCTCGCAGAGATTGTCGCGGCCTTCGCGGCAGGCGCGGCAAAGACCGCAAGTGCGGGCGCCATAGATCGACACCAATTGCCCGGGCACAAGGCTGGAAACGCCGGGGCCGACCGCCTCGACCTCGCCGGAAGCCTCGGCGCCGACGACCAGCGGCAGCTTGCGCTTGGCAAAAGCCATGCCGCGCCAGCCCCAGACGTCGATGTGGTTCAGCGCCACGGCCTTGATGCGCAGCGTCACCTCGCCGAGCGCAGGTTGCGGCGGGGGCGGCAGGTCCACCGTTTCAAGGCGGCGGTCCTCGATAAGTTGCAATGCGCGCATGGTGCCTGTCGGTTCAGTCTGGCTGAAAAAGGTCGCTTAGACCGGTTCCCGCGCCATGACAAGGCAGGTGTTCTGGCCGCCGAAGCCGAAGGAGTTCGACAGGACCGTGCCGACCTCGGCGTTGCGCTTGGTGTTCGGCACCACGTCGAGCACGATTGCCGGGTCGGGATTGTCGTAGTTGATGGTCGGCGGAATGACGCTTTCGCGCATCGTCATCAGCGAAAATGCGGCCTCGACGGCACCGGCAGCCGATAGGGTGTGGCCGATCATCGACTTGTTCGACGAGACCGGCATTGACGAGATCCGCTCGCCGAACACCGTCGACAGCGACAAATGCTCCATCTTGTCGTTTTCGGGCGTCGAGGTGCCATGGGCGTTGACATAATCGATCCCGTTCTCACTCAAGCCGGCATCGGCAAGGGCGGCGCGCACCGCCGCGATCGCCGGCGAACCATCCGGCTTGGAGCGCGTGCGATGGAAGTCGTCGGCCTTTTCGCCGCAGCCGCGCAATATGCCGAGAATGGTGGCGCCGCGGGCAAGTGCTGCCTGCAGCGATTCCAGCACAAGGGCGCCCGAGCCTTCGGCCAGCACGAAGCCGTCGCGGTCCTTGGAGAAGGGTTTTGAAGCCTTTTCGGGGATGTCGTTATGGGTCGAGAGCGCGGACAGAAGCGAGAAGCGGATCAGCGCCTCGGCGGTCGCCGAGCCGTCGGCGCCGATCGACAGCGCCCTGTCGCATTCGCCGCGGCGGATCGCCTCGACGCCGAGCTGGATCGCCGTGGCGCCCGAAGCGCACGCGGTCGACAGCGTAATCGGCAGGCCGCGCGTGCCGAAACGGTCGGCAAGCCGGTCGGCAATCGAGCCGAACTGGGTGGTCTCGAAGATGTCGAGTTCTCTGAGGCCGCGCGCTACCCGCAGCAGCCTTTCGGCGCCGGAATCGTGCCTGTCTGAAATATTGGGCTTGTCGGAATTGTAGAGCGAAAAGCGCTCGCTCCAGTCGAGCTCGACCGGCGGCGAAGCGAGGAACAGCGGTCCGCCGAAATCGCCGGCATCGAGGCCTGCCTCCGACATCGCTTCCTGGGCGGCGGTTTCGGCAAGCTCATAGGTGAGGAGACTGGCGCCCTTGGAGCTCGACGGCAGGAAATCGACCATGCCGGAGATGCGGGTGTTGAGATGATCGACCGGGAAGCGGGTGATCGGATGGATGCCGGATTTGCCTGACGTAAGTGCCGCCCAATTGTCGGCTTTGCCGACACCGAGCGACGTCACCACGCCGATGCCGGTGACCGCGACGATGGGCCTGCCCATATGGTCGTTCAGATTGGCCATTTGTTGTCCAAAAACCTGTTTCTCTTGGAGCGTCGGATCGCCCGAAAACCGCGCCACACGTTTCGGTCCGATGCTCTAGGCGGCTTTGATCAGCGCCATGCCCTCGAATTGGTGATAGCCGATCGCCGTTGCAAGGACGGTCTTCGGGACACCGGCAAACGGTTTTTCGACTGTGGCGTCGAAGACAGGGTAGGCGGCCTTGCGGTCGACAGCCAGGGCCGCCAGCGCAACGGCAAAGGGGAACTGCGCTTCCTTCATGTGGCCGGTCAACGTCGAAAAGCCGCGTGCGGCGATCGCCGGATTGGCGTCGAGCGCCGATTTCTCGGCGGCGGTCGCGGCATGGGCGCCCGAAGCGCCGGAGATCGCCAGCAGTTCGCCGTCCGGCAATGCCGCTTGCTTCAGCAGCGCGGCGATCTCACCGTCGAGTTCGCCCCGCCGGCGCCTGGCACGGCCGGACAGGATCGGGCCGAGTTCCGCATAGATCTTCCGGCCACGGCTTTCCGCATGCTCGCGCTGCTCCAGGACGAGAAACGCGCCGCCGGATCCGGTCACCACGCCGCCGCCCTCGGCACCTTGCCTTTGCCAGACCGGCGTCCACGGACCGCGATGCAGGTAGCCGGCCAGTTCATAGCCGAGCAGCATGTCGGAGTGTTCGGTCTGGAAAGCGCCGCCGACCAGTATATGCGTCGACTGGCCGGAGCGGATGCGCGCGGCCGCCGTCTCGACAGCGGCGACGCCGGCGCCTTCCTCGCCCATGAAGGTGCGCGACGATCCCGTCACCTTGTGGACGATCGAGATGTTGCCGGCGAGCAGGTTGGAGAGCTGTGCCAGAAACAGCGTCGGGCGCAATTCCGTGGTCAGCTTCTCGTTGAGCAGCACGTCGCGGTCATTGCGGCTTTCCGATGCTGCGAGAATGGCCGCGTCGACCGCCTCGTCGCGCTCGCCGCCGCCGGCGGCCACCACCATGTCCATGGTCGCGCAGAGTTCGTCATTGCCCTTGATGCCGGCATCGTCGAGCGCAAGGCCGGCCGCATAGGTGCCGAGCCTCTGCCAGATCTCCATCTGCCGCTGGTCGCCACGCTTGGCGATCTGCAGGTTCCAGTCGATCTCCGGCAGCGGGTGGACCGTATAGGGCGAGAAGCGCGAGGCCTCCAGAACCGGCTCAAGGCGCGGCTGGACGAGCTTTTGCCAATGCGCATCCGGACCCTCGCCCAGTGACGAGACAAGGCCGATGCCTGATATGACGACGTCGCGGGGGTTCATGGGCGGCTGTTGTGGGTGAGGGCGCGTCAAGCGCTGTGCTTAGATGGCGTTCTTGGCGGCGACGAGCGCGTCGATCTTGGCGCATAGGTTCTTCATGACGAAATAGTCGTCGGTCGAAGCCTTGCCGTCGTTGACCTCCTGCGTCCACTTTTCCAACGGCACCTTGATGCCGAATTCCTTGTCGATGGCAAAGACGATGTCGAGGAAGTCGAGGCTGTCGATGCCGAGATCGTCGATGGTGTGGCTTTCGGGCGTGATCGTCTCGATGTCGATCTCGCTGGTGTCGGCGATGATCTTGGCGACTTTGTCGAACGTGGTGGACAAGGGCTTTTCCTTCGATTGCGGGCGGAATCTGTCCGCATGTGTTTTGGGCTGTCTAATCGGTTTTTCCGGGCAGGAAAAGGCCTGATGCGCCGGGCGCAGATGGGATTGCTGCCCAGGCAGAGCAAGATGAGATCGGAATCCAACCACGGCTTCTCGTGGCAGTGGCATTTCGGCAACACCTATCTCGCTCGACGCGAGGAGCGACCGGCCCGGTCAGAAGGTAACGCGGCCGAGTACCCGCAGGCCGTCGCCCTGCGGCGCGACGACCACGGCTTCGCCTTCGCGCGGCGAGATGCCGGTCAATTCCTTGATGTCTTCGAGATGCGTGACCATGACCAGATTGTCGGAGCCGGAATAGCCGCGGATCTCGGCCAGGATCGCAGCGATCTGGGCGGCCTTCTCCTTTTCGTCGGTCTTCAGCAGGTCAAGCGGTGCGAACGGCTCCGGCTCGCTTTCGAAAGCGATGCGGGCGGTCTCGAGGCAGCGGCAATAGCGGCTGGACAGCACGCGCTCGACCGGTGCCGCGCGGGCGCCAAACAGCGCGCCGATCTTGCGTGCCTGCTGCTTGCCGCGCTCCGAGAGATTGACCTGGGTTGCACATTTGCCGAGGTCGAAATTGGCCGCATCGGTGGTGCCGGTGACCATGGCATGGCGGAGCAGGACCACATGCCCGCCGTCGCGCAGCAGCGCCCAGCCGGCTTCCGTCGCATGGGCTGTGGCGGAAACGGCAAGCAACAGCAGCGCCAGCACAAATCGAAGCATCGGACATCCTTTTCGGGTGACCGGCAGGCGGGCCCCGGTGACCGGCATATAGGGATGGCAAAGCCGGCTGAAAGACAAGCCGAGTGCAACCTGCGGCCGAGACGCCTATTTCTTCGCTATCTGCTTCTTCACCAGATCGATCTTGCGGTCGGTCAGCGGGATGGGGAGTGTGTAGCCGGCTTCGGTAAAGCCTTGCTTGGCGTTCTCGAAGAATTCGATCGCCTTTTGGTATTCGGCATTGCCGCCGCCATAGCTGCCGCGGTTCCAGTGGACGTCGCCGAGATTGTTCTGTTCGAAGGCCCATTGCATCGGCTGGCTTTCGCGGGTGAAGACATTGAGCGTTGCCTCGAAGGCAGCTTCGGCTTCATCCAGATATTTGCCGGTGCGTTCGAGATTGCCGAGATTGATCAGGCTCATGCCGATGCCGTTCTGCGCGTTTGCCCAGTCGACGGGCGAGGTCTCGAAGGTCAGTACCTCCAGCGCTGCCCGGCGCGCGGCGATCGATGCGGCCAGTTTGCCGGGATCGGCCTCGCTCATGCTCAGCCATTGCAGCGCCGAGCCTAGACCGGCCTGCGCCAGTGCCCATTGCCGCGGCGTCGTCTCGCGCTTGTATTCGCGCAGCGCATCGCGATAGGCCTCGATCGCCTCCTCGTAATGCACCGGCTTGTCGGTCACGCCGCCGAGCAGTTGCAGCGTGTTGCCGAGATTGTAGTGGGTCATCGCCCAGTCGAGCGGAAACTCCTTTTTGGCATAGACGCGCCGTGCCGCCCGGTATGCAGCGGCCGATTGCTCAAGCCTGGCAGGATCGCGCGTGCGCTGGCCGAGCGTCTGGTAGATCGAGCCGAGATTGTTCTCCGCTGAAGCCCAATCCGTCGGAAAACGCTGGCGTGTGAATATGGTCAGCGCGTCGCCATAGGCGGCAGCCGCCTCTTCGAGCAGGCCGGTGCCGAGGTCGAAACGGGCAGCACTGCTCAGCGCGTTACCAAGATTGAGACGGCTGCTCGCCCAGGAGAGCGGGAAGGTGTCGCGGGTGCGGATTTCGAGCGCGGCGCGGAATGCCGCGGCTGCCTCGTCGATTTTTGCCTTGTCGTTGCGTTGCGTGCCGAGAGACACCAGGGTATTGCCGAGATTGTTCTGGACCATCGCCCACTGAACGGGGGCTTTTTCGCGCGTGTATTCTTCAAGCGCCAGCCGGTAGGCGGCCTCGGCCTCGGTCAGGCGCTCGCCGCCCGGTTCGCGCTCCGAAAGCGCGTAAAGCGCAAGGCCAAGGTTGCTTTGCGAGGCGGCCCAGTCCAGCGGGACTTTGTCGCGCGGCCGCTTCTCCAGCGTGGCGCGCATCGCCACCACCGCCTCGTTCAAGCGTTTCGGGTCGCTCTCGCGTTCGCCGATCTTCAACAGCACATTGGCCAGGTTGTTCTGGGCCGCGGCCCAGTTGATGTCGTCCTTCTCGCGCTCGAACACGGCAAGCGAAATGCGAAAGATTTTCGCTGCCTCTTCCAGCCGGTCGGTTTCGCGCTCGCGCTCGCCGATCGTCTGCAGCACCACCGCCATGTTGTTGCGGGTGATCGCCCAATCGCGGTTCTGCTCGCCATTGGGGATGAACTTCAGGATGACGCGGTAGGCGTCGATGGCATGCTGCAGCGCTTGCCTGTCGCCGGTGGCGTTGCCATGCGCGTTAAGCGCTTCCGCCTCCTGGTTCTTGTAGTTCCAGCGCAGCCTGTCGTCCCATTTCTCGACCAGCGAGAAGGCCTTGCCGTAATCGTTGGCGGCCGACAGATAGTCGAAGACCAGCGCCGAAGCGTCGGCGCGCCTGGCATAGATCGCCGCGTCGGCAAGACGCTTCTGCCTGACCAGATCCTCTGCCCGATCGACCACGCCGCTGGCCTGCTCGACCCGGCCCACCGCCTAGTCGAGGAAGTTGCGCGCGGTGACGATGGCGCCCTGGCCGATCGCCTTGTCGGCCGAGGCGACGAGGCGGCTGATCTCGGGGTCGTCGGTGCGCAGCGCGTCGCGCTCGGAGATCATCTTCTTCAGGCGCTCGGCCTGGGCGTCGAGCAGCTTTTGCAGGTCGGTGGGGTCCTCCGGCATCTTTTCGGTGCCGAGCGCCTTCAACACGCCATAAAGCGCGTCGAGCGGCACGCCGTCCTGCAGCGAGGCCAGTTCGACCTGTGCCCGCTTGGGGTCAGGCAACTCGGCGATCGTCAGCAGCAATTGCCGCCGCTCGCCGGTGATCAGGCCGTCGTCGCCGGTCGGTTCCTGCGGTGCTGCGCCGAAGTAGAGCAGCCGGCGCAGGCTTTCATTGACCCATGGCCGCTGCTTGGCCTTGGTGTCGAGATAGACCTCCTCTGTCACCATGCGCATGACCGAGCCGAATTCGGTGCCCTTCATCGCCGCGAGATGGCGCAGAAGTGCCGCTGCGTAGGGGCTGTTTTCGCCGACGATGCCATCGAGTGCCGGCCGCCCCGGCTCGGCGGCAAAGCCGATCACCGTTCCGAGATTTTCCGTCGCGGTCGCGTTTGCCAGTGCCCTGGCGCCGCGCACCGGCTCCAGGCCGCCGGCGCCAATCGGCGAGGCCGAGGCCGTCGGCGCCCGGCGCAGCACCGCATCCGCCGGAAACGGGTTGGTGCGGCAGGCATCGAGCAGCATGATCGTTACCGGCACGGTCGTGTTCAATTCGTCCATGACGGCGGAGATCGGCACCAGGGCCTGATCGGCGTCCTTCAATGAAGAAACGTCGGCGTCGACCGGCACCAGATAGTTGTCGCCGCCGGCCTCGATGCCGTGGCCGGAATAGTAGATCAAGGCGACGTCGGCGTCCTCTGCATCCTCGGCGAAACGCTCGAGGTCGCGCTTCAGCTTTGCCGTGTCGCGGTCGGTGACGCTGCGCGCGTCGAAGCCGAGATCGGTCAGCATCTTGGTGATGTCGCGGGCGTCGTTGGCGGGGTTGGGAAGAGCCGCTATGTGCTGGTATTTCGACTGGCCGACAATCAGCGCCACGCCCTTGAGGCTCGCCGGCTCCGCGCGAAGCAAGGTCGTGACCAGGCAGAGCAGGGCGGCGACGAAAACCGTCAGCCACGCCTGCTTGAAGAAGTGCTGATTTCCGACAAGGCCCATTCGCCGCGTGTCCCCCGACAACTCTGTATAGCGCCGGCATCCAACCATGAGCAAATTCGGGCAAGATCCGAGCGGCCGGATTGTTGGCCGGTACATTCGCGAGGGAAGGGCGATTGCGCCGCCGCCGGGGCTCGCCTATCACGGGAAAAATGTCTCCGCTTACCGAAACCGTCCTCTTCGTCTTCAGTCTCGTCGGGCTCGGCTATCTTGCCGGGTTGACCGGCTATTTGAAGCCGGCGAGCGGCGAGGGCGTATCCGAATTCGCCATCAACGTGGCAATGCCGCTTTTGCTGTTCCAGACCATGGTAAAGGCCGATTTCCACGGCGTGGCGCCGTGGTCGCTATGGGGCGCTTATTTCGCGGCGGTCGCGCTCACCTGGGCCACCGGCCATCTGGTTATTACGCGCATTTTCGGACGAGACGCCCGCGCCGGCGTCGTCGGCGGCGTATCGTCGTCCTACTCCAACGTCGTCCTGCTCGGCGCGCCCTTCATCATCGGCGTGTTCGGGCCGGCCGGGTTCGAAGTGCTGTCACTGCTCGTCTCCATTCACCTGCCAGTGATGATGATGGCCTCGATCATCCTTTTCGAGATGTTCGGCCGCGGCGGCAGCGAGCCTGTGCATCCGCTCCGCGTCGTCAGGAGCTTTCTCAGGCGGGTATTCATCAATCCGCTGATCATAGGCATACTGGCCGGGCTGGCGTGGCGCTTCACCGGTGCGCCGCTGCCGGTGCTTGCGACGCGGCTGAGCGACGCGCTGGCCGGCACGGCCGCCCCGGTGGCGCTGTTCGCCATGGGGCTCAGCCTGCGCCGTTTCGGCATTTCCGGCAATGTAAGGCCGGCGCTGGCGCTGTCGGCGCTGAAACTGTTCCTAATGCCGGCGCTGGTTCTCGGCCTGGTCTGGCTGATCGGCCTGCCGCCATTGACGGCCAAGGTGGCGGTCATGGTTGCGGCGTTGCCGTCCGGCATCAATTCCTATCTCATCGCGGTGCAGTTCAACACCGGCCAGGCGCTGGCGTCGAACCAGATGACCATCGCCACCGCCTGTGCGGTCGTGACCACTGCGTTTTGGCTAACAGTGGTCGTCCATGTTTTTGGATAAGAACTCGGGTTTTTGGATAAGAGCCCGGGTTTTTGGATGAGAACCCGGCTGCATCGCCTCTCGCTTTGGCTGGCCCAAACCCTATATGCCATCTTGTGATTGCTTGCGGGGCTTGCCCTGGGCTAAGAGCAGTGGCTCTAGCGATGCTATCGCGCACGTCCATTCACGAAATCAGCGACCGGCCCGCCAGGTGCCGAACGGAGGCGAGATCATGCTTCAGAAAACCAGCCATTTCATGCGGCAGGCCAATCTCATCAATGGCGAATGGGTGCAGGCCGATTCAGGCCAGACGGTCGACGTCAACAATCCTGCCACCGGCCTCAAGATCGGCACCGTGCCGAAGTCGGGCAAGGCCGAGACCCGCCGCGCCATCGAAGCCGCCGACGCGGCCTTCCAGACATGGCGCAAGACCACCGCGCTCGAACGCTCGAAGCTGTTGCGCAAGCTGCACGACGCGATGATGGACAATCAGGACGTGCTGGCCGAACTGCTGACCATCGAACAGGGCAAGTCGCTGTTCGAATCGAAGGGCGAGATCGGCTCGGCCGCGTCCTACATATTGTGGTTCGCCGAAGAAGGCCGCCGCACCTATGGCGACGTCGTGCCGTCGCCCTGGGCGGACCGCCGTATCCTGGTGACCAAGGAACCGGTCGGCGTCATCGCCGCCATCACGCCATGGAATTTCCCGTCCTCGATGCTGGCCCGCAAGCTCGGCCCAGCACTTGCCGCCGGCTGTACCGCCGTGGTCAAGCCGGCGTCGCAGACGCCTTATTCCGGCCTTGCCTGGGGCGCGCTTGCCGAGGAAGTCGGCTTCCCCAAAGGCGTAATCAATATCCTGACCGGCGCTGCCGGTGAGATCGGCGACGAGATCTGTGCCAACCCGCTGGTCAAGAAGATCACCTTCACCGGCTCGACGGAGGTCGGCAAGATCCTGATCCAGAAGTCGTCGGTGACCGTCAAGAAAGTGTCGATGGAGCTCGGTGGCAATGCGCCGTTCATCGTCTTCGACGACGCCGACATCGAGCGGGCCGTCGCCGGCGCCATCACCGCCAAGTACCGCAATTCCGGCCAGACCTGCGTCTGCACCAACCGCTTCCTGGTGCAGGCCGGCATCTACGACCAGTTTGTCGAAAAGTTGGCTGCTGCGAGCAACGGGCTGAAGGTCGGTTCCGGCCTCGAAGACGGCGTCCAGCAGGGGCCGCTGATCGACGAAAAGGCGGTGGAGAAGGTCGAGGAGTTGATTGCCGACGCTACCGCCAAGGGCGGCAAGGTCGTCGCCGGCGGCAAGCGCCACGCGCTCGGCGGCTCGTTCTTCCAGCCGACGGTGATCGCCAATGCGACGCCGAGGATGCGCTTCATGAAGGAAGAGATCTTTGGCCCGGTAGCGCCGGTATTCAAGTTCGAGACCGAGGAAGAGGCCGTAGCACTCGCCAACGACACCGAGTTCGGCCTGGCCTGCTACTTCTACACCGGCGATCTCGGCCGCGCCTTCCGGGTCATGGAAGGGCTCAAATACGGCATGGTCGGCGTCAATGAAGGGCTCATCACTACCCCTGAAGCGCCGTTCGGCGGCGTCAAGGAATCGGGCCTCGGCAAGGAAGGCGGCCATCAGGGCATCGAGGACTATCTCGACACCAAATATGTCTGCATCGGCGGACTTGGTCTCTAGAAGCCTCATGCGGTAATACCGAAAAAGAACCCTGAGCCGCTTCGAAAGGCCGGGCTGGCGTCGAGCAACGAACTTGCGAGCATGGCGATGAAGGACGGCGAGGTTTTCGGCACGACGCAGGCGGGCGAGGAAGTCCGCCGTTTCACCATTCGTGGCGGCGGCCTCACCGCCAACATCATCGGCCTGGGTGCGATCATCCAGGATCTGCACCTGGCCGGGCACGACGCACCGCTGGTGCTCGGCTATGATCGTTTCGAGCACTATGAGACGGATACCGCCTTCTTCGGCACTGTCGTCGGGCGCTATGCCAACCGTATCCGCGACGGCCGCTTCACGCTTGCCGGCAAACGCTACCAGACCGAGCGCAATTTCCTCGAAAAGCACACGCTGCATGGCGGTTCGCAAGGTTTTTCGCGCCGTGCCTGGGCGGTTTCGCTGCATGGCAGGGATTTTGTCACGCTGACATTGCACGACCCGGACGGCACGATGGGCTTTCCCGGCGCGCTCGACGTGACCTGCACCTACCGGCTGAAGATCCCCGGCACGCTCAGCGTCGAACTGACCGCCACCTGCGAGGAGCCGACGCTCTGCAACCTCACCCAGCATTCCTATTTCAACCTGGACGACGGCGGCGCCGGCGACATTCTCGACCACCGGCTGATGCTGAATGCCGGCGCTTATCTTCCTGTCGACGCCGATCTGATCCCGACAGGCACGGTCAAGCCGGTTGACGGCACACCTTTCGATTTTCGCCAGGCGCGGCCGCTGCGCATGGAGACCGAGGGCGAGCAGCTCCCTTACGACCAGAATTTCTGCCTCGCCTCGACGCGTGGGCCGCTGAAGCAGGCGTCGTGGGCGCAAGGCGCGAATTCCGGCGTCGAGATGGAACTCTGGACCACCGAGCCGGGCGTCCAGCTCTATACCGGCCAGTATCTGGCACCGTCCTCGCCTGGACTGGGCGGGCGTCAATACAAGGCGTTTTCGGGCTTTTGCCTGGAGCCGCAAATCTGGCCGGATGCGCCCAACCGGCCCTATTTCCCGCAAGCAACGCTGTGGCCGGGCCAGATCTACCATCACGTGACGGAATACCGGTTCAGGCTGCCTTAGGGCATGACCCCCGGAAACCGGCATGGTTTTGCTGCGCTGACCTCCGGTTCGGAAAGGATCATGCAAAATTCAAAGTGTTATAGCGTCCTTTGCGCGTCCAATGACGCGCGGCGCTCTGGAGTCAAAACGCAATCACTCTGAACGACCGACTTCGAACCCTCTCGGACCTTTGACGCCGAGAGCCCTGACGACGCAAGTTGACCCGTTGAAGACGTTCATCCGCACCCGGTCGAAAGTCAGGAACGGCTGACGAGCGGTCATTCACCGCGCGGCCAACGGCGCGTTCTGGCTCCGACGCTTCCATGGGTGTAGGGTTGTGCCATAAAGAGGCGCATATGGCGGTTCCCCCTCTCAATCGGAAGCTGCTGGCGATCCTGGCGGCCGATATGGTTGGCTACTCGAAAGCGATGGAGGCCGATGAGGCCGGAACCATTGAGCGATTGAAAACCGTTCGTTCCGAGGTGTTCGACCCCGCCATCTCCCAGCACCATGGCCGCGTCGTCAAGTTGATGGGCGATGGCGCGCTTGTCGCCTTCGAAAGCGTGGTCGACGCAGTCGCCTGCGCAGCGGAAATCCAAAGCGCGGCGGCCGCGCGCAATGAAGGTCTGCCAGAGCCTGAGCGCATCGTGTTCCGCATCGGGGTCAATCTGGGCGACGTTGCGCTGGTTGACGGCGATGTCTATGGCGACGGCGTCAATGTCGCCGCGCGGTTGCAGCAACTCGCTGAGCCGGGCGGCGTGATCGTATCGGGCACGGCCTTTGACCATCTGCAGGGCAAGCTTGATTTGCCCCTCGATTTCGCCGGCGAGCAGCAGGTCAAGAACATCAGCCGCCCCGTGCGGATGTACCGACTGAGGCTCGATGGCAAGCGGGTGCGTTGGACCTTACGCAAGGCGATGCCGCGCTGGACCAGGACGACTGCAGCGGCCATCGTCGTGCTGGCTCTGGCGGGTGGAGGGACCTGGTGGTTCTTTCAGCCCGCGCCGCTGGGGGCCAAGCCATCGGTCGCGGTGCTGCCCTTCAATAATTATGGCGGCGACGAGGCCACCGGGCGTTTGGCCGATGGCTTGACTGAGGATATCATAACCGACCTCGCGCGGTTTCCCGAACTTGAGGTCGTGGCCCGGAATTCGACGGAAGTTTACAAAGGCAAGCCGGTGGATGCCCGCCAGGTAGCAAGTGCGCTCCATGTCGGCTTCGTACTAGAAGGCTCTATCCAGCGGCAAAATGGGCGGGTGCGGGTCACCGCGCAGTTGATCGATGCACAAACCGGCAACCATCTTTGGTCGGATCGTTGGGACCGGCCTGCTGAGGACGTTTTCGCCGTCCAGACCGAGATCGCAGAGCAAGTCACCAACCGTCTGGGCGGCGGCGTAGGGTTGATTCAGGCGGCCGGGCGGGCCGCGGCCAAACGTAAACGACCTGAAAACCTGAATGCTTATGATTATTATCTGCTCGGGACCGAGAAGATTGAAAAGATCACCATAGCGGATGAGGAGGAGGCCATCGCGCTTCTCAACCGCGCCGTTGAGCTGGACCCCGGGCTGGCCCGGGCCTGGGTAGAACTTTATCATGCTCATGGTATATTGGCTGGCTTCGGTATCAATCCCGAGAGCGAGATCAAGGCGGCTGCCGATGTGGCCGAACGCGCGGTGCGGCTCGATCCAAGTGACGCTGAGGCACACGCCGTGTTTGGTATGAGCCTCAGCCAGAAGGGCGACAACGCCCGCGCCAAGGCTGAGCTGGACACGGCCCTTCGTCTAGCTCCCGGTTCGTCCGAAATCCTGACATTCTATACCGGCTTTGCGGCACGCCTTCAATGAACCCGAACGCGGCGCTCAGATGGTCGACCAAGTAATGCGGCTCGACCCGAACTACCCGATGTGGACGTCCAACTTCTTCGCCCCTGCCTATTTTATGGCCGGCCGATATGAGGACGCGTTGAAGATGCTGGAGCGCATGACGCCTAACAACTACGACAAGTGGAAGTGGGTGGTGCTTAGCAGCTCCCTTGCGGCTCTGGGTCGAATGGATGAGGCGAATGCTTCGGTTAGGGAAACTCTCAAGCAGTACCCGGACCTGACCGTCGAGAGCATGATTAATGAAGTGGGCTTGAGCACTAAAGAGCGCAGCCGGTTTATTGAAACAATGCCGCTCGCCGGCTTTCCGGCTTGCGCCAAGCCCGAGGCGCTGGCGAAACTCGCCAAACCTGTGCGATTGTCGGAATGCGAGACGGGGGAGGCGAAGCCTCTCGGGCAGCCATAGAACACCCCTGTGCAAAGAAAGGCGAGGGCCGCTGCTCGCCAGCGCGCGAACGGCGCGCGTTGCCAGGAACGACCGCTGTGCATCGAAAGCGACAGTTCACTGGCCAAACGATGAATGGCGGCAAGTGGCGCTTAAATTTGGGTCCTTATCGGCTGCCGGAGAGCCAATCGCTCTCGAGTGCAGGCACTCCAGTGGAGTCCAGACGTTGGATTGGAACCCTCGACCTCTACAAAAGCTCACTGAGCTTCGGGTCGGGCTACGACGGCATTCCGAAGCGATCGCTTCGGCGAGAAGTCGTCGTTCTCAATCGGGCGAAGGGGGAGACATCGGCGAAGACGGCATAAGGGAGGATGGGCCAGACCGAGCCGACGGAAAGGTCGTAGCCATTGGAGCGCATAGCGCCTGGCCGGGAGGCCGCCGCCAGCCAGACTTACGCGGCGCGTCGTTGAGCGAGGTGGAGACCCGAACGGGCTCGACGAGGGTCCACGGCGGTCACAATGTGGTGGTGGTGATCGCAGTAGACGCGATCCGGCGAAGTTGGCCCAGCACAAAAACGATAGCCGCCGGGTACTGACGGGTCTTCGCTCACCGGGAAGCGGCACTGATAGAGGCCTAGCTGAATGAGAGGGACGTCTCTCGAAGTTAGTCTGATATTTTCAGGCATGATGGTTTCCTAGTTCACAGCAATTGCCGGCTGACGGCCGCAGTGCGACCCGTCGGGGCGAGCTTCTCTCGTTTGGGAGGGCTACGGACTATATGGTGTTGGTAGCACCGTCAATGAAGCCCGACGCCCTGCTTCTGAAGCCAATAGTTTGCGACTTAAGGCCACACCCGCGAACGCATTGGCAATCTACCATCGTGTCCCCGAGGCACCCGCCCGCCGGTGTTTGTCGGCGGCGGGGCACTGGCTTGTGGCCCCCTATGAGACGCGCTCTGCCGACCCCCTCGTTCACAGTCCGGACCACCTCATGCCGGGTCGCTCTAGCCGCCAAAACCCAAATCACTCTAAGACGACCGAGTTCCGACCCTTGCAGTCGATCAGTTGCGAGCGTCGCATGACGCGATCTGACCCTGAGCTGCCCTTCGTCGGCCCATTTCACTGCCCGATAGCCGACATTCGCGGCACTCGGCACTGACCCCTTGCTGACCTTCTCCAAGACGAGCCCCAAGCGCAAGTCGTGGCCCCAGTGGGGACAATCGACAGGCGCGATCACCCTATGTAGCTGCTTGGCGATCGAGCCTCGAAGTCAACCTGATAGACTTTTGAAATGGGCGGCATAAAATTCGCTTTTCTGCTTTCAATGAAAGCAACGCGAAATGGCCGAAGAACGCGCCCAACGCCGCCTTGCCGCCATATTGGCTGCCGACGTGGTGGGCTACAGTCGACTTCTGGACCAGGACGAGCAAGGAACGTTGGCCGCTTTAAGGAGGAGGAGGAAGGAAATCCTCGAACCACTCGTCCGCGACCGTCATGGCCGTATTGTGAAACTGATGGGTGATGGCGTTCTGGTCGAGTTCGGAAGCGCGGTGAACGCCGTGTCATGCGCCGTGGACCTTCAGAAGCGGATGGCGGCCGCAAACGAGGGTGTGACCGCCGACCGGAGAATCTACCTGCATATCGGCATCAATCTGGGCGATGTCGTTGTCGAGGACGGCGATCTGTTCGGCGACGGCGTCATTGTCGCAGTGCGGCTCCAGGCAATGGCCGGGGCAGGAGACGTCTGTGTGTCCGGCAGCGTCTACGACCAAGTCAAGCGGAAGCTCGATTGCGGCTTCGACGAACTTGGTCCGCAAGCGATCAAGAACGTCACCGAACCAGTGTCTGTCTACCGGATCCGGCTGTCGACCGCATCGGACGATGGCGGGTTCGCGGAGAAAGCGCCTCTGCAGCTCCCCGCCAAGCCCTCCATTGCCGTCCTCCCCTTTACGAACATGAGCAATGATCCGGAGCAGGAGGCATTTGTCGATGGCCTCACCGAAGACTTGATCACGGATCTGTCGAGGACAAGCGAGTTGTTCGTCATCGCCAGCAACTCGGCATTTGCATACAAAGGCAGGCACGTGGATGTGCGTCGCATCGCGCGAGAACTGGGAGTTCGCCATCTTCTTGAAGGTAGTGCACGGCGGGCCGCTGGACGGGTGCGTATCAACGCCCAACTGATCGACGCGATCGCGGGTGACCACCTTTGGGCCGAAAGATTCGACCGGAGCCTAGAAGATATCTTCGCCGTTCAGGACGAGGTGACCGGCAAGATTGTCGAGGCTCTGGTTGGACGCCTGACCACCGCGCCGGCGCGCAACAGACCGAGCAACCTGGAGGCCTATGATCTCTGTGTGCGTGCCCGGGCCCTTGGCTTGCAAACCGCGCTCACCGCGAAAGAGGCCATTTTGCTGCTAGACCGGGCAATCGCGCTCGACCCGGAATACGCGGAGGCGCACCGTTGGCTGGCACTCAACCTCTGGCTGGGCTGGGAGTTCTGGGACGAACCGATGGACCCCAACCGCGCAAGAGCGCTCGCCGAAGCACAGCTGGCGGTCGAACTCGACCCGAACGACGCCGGGAACAGATGGGTATTGGGCGTCATACTTGGACATGAGAGTCGCTGGGTGGAATCGGATGCCGAATTCGATGCTGCCCACGAGTTGGACCCCAACCACGCCGACGCCTGGGCAATGCAGGCCGAGTTGACGACGGAAAAGGGCCAACCTGCCGAAGCCATAGAGCAGGTCCGCAGGGCACTGCGACTCAACCCTCACCCGCCCGGTTGGTATTACTGGATGTTGGGCCAGGCCCAATATGCCCTGGGCGACTACGAATCGGCGATCCAAACGCTGCGCAGGCCCGAAACCTATCGCACGACTTCACGACGCCTGCTTGCAGCAAGCCTTGCGCAACTTGGCCGTTTGGAGGAAGCGCGCTGGGAGGCGAAAATGTTCATGATAAGCAATCCGCACTTCACTATCCGGCACTGGTCGGATTCGCAGCCATTCCCAGCCGAAGACGTGCGCCGGCATATCGTGGAAGGTTATCGCATGGCGGGGCTGCCAGAATGACTGTCATTGGTTATACCTTCGGCCTGCTGTCGACAGGCGTCCCAAGGCTGCCGCAGCAACGAATATTTTGGTCTTCTGACGGAACGAAATTCGCCATATCGTGCGTTTGTTTCGCCTCATGGTGTGCTTGAACATGGCCAGTGAAGACTTTCGGCACCGGATAGCGCGACGCGAGGACCTCGCCTCCATGATTGCGCTCATGGATGCAGCGATCTCCGAACTCCAGAAACCGTTTCTCGACGATGACCAGATCCGATCCAGCCGCGCAATCATGGGGCTGGACACGCAGCTTGTCGATGATGGCACCTATTTCGTCGTGGAGCACGAGGGCGTCCTGGCAGGCTGCGGTGGCTGGAGCCGGCGCACGACCATGTATGGTGGTGATCAGTCACCGGGACGCAACGCGGCACTGCTTGATCCAACCACGGACGCGGCGCGTATCAGAGCCATGTATACGCATCCGGACTTTGTCCGGCGAGGCGTCGGTCGCCTTATCCTTTCGCTGTGTGAACGTGCCGCTAAGGCTGAGGGCTTCCGCCGTGCCGATCTGGCAGCCACGATGGCAGGAGTGCCGCTCTATCGAGCCTGCGGCTACCAGCCCGCCGAGAAATTCGTCGATGACCGTGGCGGCGCTCCGGTTCCGATCCTGATGATGAGCAAGACGCTCTGAGCTACGCTCAAAGGCCACTCGCTCGCGGCCGGCATTCGCTCCGGCCAGTTTGGCAGGAGGAGGATGCTGGAGATTGAACCAGGCCATCTCGAACGAAACAGTACTTCGCCTGTACTTCCGCTCCATGGTCGAGTCGCGACCGACGTGGAGGTTTTCGCGAACGTCTCGAGATGGCGCACGTGGTCGGGTGGCGCGTTGAGTTTAACCGGATCAAACGACCATCCGCTTCGGGTCCGCATCAGGTCGTAGCGAGAACGACCGCAATGGTGAAGGGCCATGATTGTCAGCAAATGGCGCTCTGTGCTCATTCCCGCCGACTAATTCAAACGGCAAGTTCCGCCCATCTGGGCCATTGGCGGCAGCCAGTCTGATTGAGTTTTGACCCTAATCCTCAAACGCCGCCCTCAGCGTTTCGAACGTCGCAAACACGCCCAATGCAGCGCCCTCGGGATTCTTGGTCGGTGGCAGAGCTTCAGCTATCCGGCGCACCAAGGTCGTCTCAGAACCGGCTGGAGCGTTCTTTCGGCTGAGGCGACTTCAAGCCGTGACAGGAGCATTCCGGATCAGCGGGAAGTCGCGCGGCGGTCTCCAGCGCGACCCGCGACGCAGTCATGGAGAGGCTCGGCAACACGTCCTCCTGCAGCAGTTTCTGGCGATTGCGATCCATATAGTCGTTGAAGCCCGCCGTCACGAACGCGCAAGGCACGAAACACGCGCCGATCTCGCGCGACAAGGTCGCCTCAGGGGCTATGGAATGGTTGAGTACATCGGCCCCCATGCCCCGATATGCCAAGGCTTCGGCAGGCGTTGTCAGCCGGGGCCCATAACAATGGGCAGCCACCAACTGCTGTTCGATGCCATAAACGCGGCATTCGGCTGGCCAATGACGGCGCGCCGTTTCGACCAGAACCGCCGCACATCTTGGACACACGATTTGCTTGCCCGAACAGTCAAAGCTCTGACGGTCAGGAAGCAGTGAAAACGGGGTCTGCGTCAGTTCGATGATATCGGCGGGCACCACCATGTCGCCCGGCTGGATCGCCTTGTTGACGGCGCCTACAGTCGAGCAGGCGAGAACTTGCCGTACACCCGCCCGCATCAATACCCAGAACGCGCGGCGATGGCAGGAATGGTCGATACGGTCGCGGGGATTGCCGTGCGAATACATGCACAGCGCGCGTTTTGCTCTCCCTTCGGCTGTGATCGACGCATCGAACTCGAGCAGCTTCCAGTTGTCGGTGCGACCGAAAGGTGTTTCAAAACTCATGTCGCGCCGCAAGGTGCGCACACCATCGAATTCGACATCTTCCGGGAAGGCAAGCCCCCAGTTTGCCGACCCGGTGATGATGGCCAACCCTACCTGAGGGATGTCCGTCGAATGATCCGTCAGATCGTCGGCTGCATGGTAATTGGTGGGCATGTTTCCAGTCTCGGTCAGGATTTTTGGCGAAGGGTCACAATCAGGACCACAGCCACGACGATGACGGTCCACAATGTCGAGATCGCCGCAATGGTCGGATCGATCTGATCGCGCAGCGACAGGAACATAAGCTTCGGCATCGTGCTGTTGCGACCACTTGCGATGAAGATCGAAATCACGGACTCGTCGAGCGAAGTCAGGAACGCCATCAATGTCGCCGACAGCAAGCTGATCCGAAGTTGCGGAACGATGATTCCGCCAATGGACCTGGCCCAGTTTGCACCGAGGCTGCGCGCCGCCTGAACCTGGTTCCAGTCAAAGCGGGCGAGAGCGGGTAGCAACACAATGCAGGCGACCGGAACGGCCAGCACGACATGTCCGACCAGCACACCGAATAGCGTTCCGATCAGATGTTGTGCGGCCAACACAAAGAAGAGACCGATCGCAAGCAGGATACCTGGAGTGATCGAGGGGGTCAGCAGGACGCTCTGGATGGCCGCAGCGGTCTTTCCGCCCAGCCGATTCATTGAAATGCAGGCGAGCAGCGCGAAAGGCACCGCGATCAACGCCGTCAACGTCCCAAGGATCAAACTCGTTCTGAGCGCGGCCATCCACGTTGCCGAGCCGAAGAAGTTCTCGTACCAGCGCAATGAGTAGGCGTGCGGCGGAAACTCGAGGAGATTCGACGCCGAAAAGGAAAGCGGCACCACCACGAGCGTCGGCAGCATCAGAAATGCCATGACAAGAGCGGCAAAGCTCCAGAGCAAAGTGCGGGCGAGCCTGTTTTGCGGATAGGCTTCAAGCATGGGAGGCTTCCACGGTGTTCCGGGCAACCAGACGGCGTGCCGCCAGCAACATCACGCCGATCAGCGCCATAAGAACGAGGAGCAGAATGCCCAGGACGCTTGCCGACCCCCAGTCCTGAAAGGTCGAGAGTGTACGCTCGATCCGGGTAGAGAGCGGATTTACCTTGCCGCCGCCAAGCACCGCCGGCGTGATGAAAAAACCTATGGCGTAGATGAGGACGATGATCGAACCCGAGAAGATGCCGCCCGCCGAAAGCGGCATAATGACTGTGCGGATGACCTGCCTGAGAGTGGCTCCCATGCTCGCAGCCGCGCGAATGAGATTTGGGTCGATATCGCGCATCGCAGCATAAACAGGCAGCAGAAAAAGTGGCAGCATGTAGTGCACCATGCCGATGAGCGTTCCCGTGAAGTTGTAGACCAGCGGCAATGGCTCCGCCGTCAGGCCTGAACCGGTCAAAGCCGCGTTGATCAGGCCGTCGCGCCGCAAGAGCACGAGCCAACCATAGGTACGCACCAGAATAGAGGTCCACAGCGGCAGCATGACGAACGCCATGAGCACGTTGGCCAGCCTTGGTCTGACGCTGGCTAGCGCCAGCGCCAGAGGAGTGCCGAGGAGAATGCAGCCCGCCAGCGTACCCAAGGACAGTTCGAGGGTCGTGACGAGCGCCGACCACGTCAGTCCGCTCGAAAGGACCTTCTCGTAGTTGCCGACGGTGTACTCACCCCCGGTGGTCAGGAAGGATTGCCGGATGATCCAAAGGATGGGCAGTATCGCCGCCAGTCCAACGATGAACAGCGCCGGGAGCGAAAGTGAAAGAAAAAACCGCCGCTCGCGCCGCGCATCCGCCGCGAGCGCCGGGTCCCGGACGACGGTCACGCCATCGCTCCCGGTATCGCGTGAATCTTCGCTGCTGGTGCATATGCGGTCATCCGCTGACCGGCGGCAAGCTCGGCGCAGCCGCCGGCCAGCGCTGCCGGAATGCAGACAAGAACCTCTTGCCCGCCGTCAAGCGCCAGCGTCAAAAGCCAGTTCTCGCCGCGGAACGCTTTGGCGCGCAGTATTCCTTCGAGAGCCACTCCGTCTCCCCCGACGAGCTTCGCATCAAGATGGAAGCTTTCGGCGCGGATCATCAGGGTTTCGCGTGATGCTTCGGCGCCGTCGATTCTGCGCGCTGAGCCCGGGGCCACAATGTTGGCCTCGCCCATGAACTCCGCGACGAAGCGGGTCGATGGACGATCATAAATCCGCTGCGGCGTATCTATCTGCTGGATGCGGCCAGAATTCATCACCGCAATCCGGTCAGACATAATCAGCGCTTCGCGCTGGTCGTGGGTTACATAGATTGTGGTGATCCGTAGATGATCATGCAGACGCCGGATCTCATACTGCATGGTCTCGCGCAGGTTCTTGTCGAGCGCCGACAGCGGCTCGTCCATCAACATCACGCGCGGTTCGAAGACGATAGCCCGCGCCAATGCCACCCGTTGACGTTGGCCGCCGGATAGTGCGGCAATATTGCGCTCCGCCAGACCATCCAGCTTCACGCGGGCCAAGGTATCAAGCGCCCGCTGACGCGCCTCCGCTCTCGGTACCTTGCGCAGCACCAGCGGATACGCGACGTTCGCCAGGACATTCATGTGGGGAAACAAGGCGTAATTCTGGAATACTATGCCGATGTCTCGTTTGTTGGGCGGCAGGCGGGTGATGTCTCGATCGCCCAAGAAAAGTTTACCGGAATCCGGCCTGACAAAACCGGCCAGAGCCATGAGTAACGTGGTCTTGCCCGATCCCGATGGTCCAAGCAGCGTGAGGAATTCGCCAGCCTGAATGTCGAGCGAAACATCATCCAGTGCGACGTAGGACCCATAAGCCTTGTGCACGCTTTCGATGGTGATCGCGAGCGACTTCATCATGTGCTCCAGCCTTGAAGCGCATCGCGTTCGACCGGCTTCACGCGACGCGCTTTAGGTTCTTGTTTTCATGCATGTCGTTGTCGCGCTGCACATTTTTGCGCGACATGCGTCAGAGCTGAGAGTCAGCGAGCCATCATTTCATCGAAGGCTCTTTGGGCAGCCTCGCCATTCTTGACCCACCATTCTGAATTGGAAAACACCGAAGTGCCAGCATTTTCAGGCGCTGTCGCAAGGGTCTTCAGACGGTCCTCGGGAATAAGGCCACCCTTATATGCCGCAGGATTGACTGGGCCGTAGGCAATGAAATCGGTCAGCTTGGCAACCCGCGCGGGCTGCGTCATCGCTGCGATGAGCTTCATCGCGGCTTCCTTGTTCGGCGCTCCCTTCGGCACCCCAAGACAGTCCGTGCCGATGACCGAACCCTTGAACGTGTAGTCAGCCGCGCCGCCATCGGCTTTCACGGTTTGGGCGCGTCCGTTCCAGGTAATGACCAAATCCGCCTCACCGTCTTTCAGCAACTGCGCGGACTGGGCGCCCGAGGTCCACCACACGGCGACATCTGGTTTGATCGCTTCAAGCCGCTTGATGGCGCGCTCTAGCCCTTCCGGCGTGCTGAGCACGGAATAGACGTCCGTCGGTGCCACGCCATCGGAGAGAAGCGCGATCTCGATCGAGTCTTGCGCATTGGCGCGCAACGCGCGACGGCCAGAAAATTTGGCAACATCCCAGAATTCCGCCCACGTCTTCGGCGGGTTCTCGCCATAGGTCTTGGTGTTCCACGACATGACGGTGCCATAGGAGTCAAACGCATAGCAGTAGTCGGACTTCGCACCCTCCGGCACGGATTTCGGATCGATGATCTTGTAGTCGAGCGGCTCCAGCAGCGATTGTGCGGCCGCCTGGGCACCTTCCGGCGAACCCAGGTGAATGACGTCGGTCGTGACCGCACCCGAGGTGACCTGCATCTTCAAGGCGGCCAGGCCGTCGCTTAGGGTCTCCTCGCGGACATCATAGCCAAGCTCTTTTGCAGCAGGCCCCCACATGGCTTCCTTCATGGCGTTACCATAATCCCCACCTGCGGTCGTGATGGTGACTGTTTGCGCATGAACGGGCAGGGCAGCCGAGATTGCGAATGCTGTTAAGGAAATGCGTAGCCAAGACATAGGTTCTCCTCCCCAACTTTATCAAACATCGCTCAAAAGAGCCATTATTATGTAATCGTAACGTTACGATTGCATCTCAATGCGCTGGAGTCAAGCTGCTTCCTACGGGAGTTTCGATTGACCGGGATGTCGAATTCGGTAACGTTATGGCGGTCAGCAAATCAGCCGGCGCTTTCGCAAATGAAGTCGGGCGAACAATGGCCAATCTAAAGCAGATCGCCGCGGAACTTTCCCTCTCGGTGACCACGGTGTCCCGCGCTCTGAAAGATGGACCGGAAGTGCAGCCCTCGACCATAGCCCGCGTCAAGGAGGCGGCTAAGCGGGTCGGCTATTTACCAAATCATCATGGTCGCGCGCTCAAAACCGGTCGAACGCAGACGCTGACGGCAGTACTCCCGATGGAAACACGAGACCATCTGTCCGATCTGTTGAAGCTTCCTTTAATCGAAGGCATGACGCTGGCGGCGCGGCAAGCCGGTTATAGTCTGTCCATCTATTCCACCACTCCCGACGACGATCCCGTTGAGAGTGTGCAGCGGCAGCTTCAGGCGCACAGCGCAGACGGCTTGATCATCACGCGCCTGGTGTCGGCTGATCCGCGCGTCAAGCTGCTGCTGGATAAACGCATGCCGTTCGTTGCGTTTGGAAGAACCGACCTGGATATCGCGTATCCTTATGTCGATGTCGACAATGAACAGATTGCCTACGAGGCGACCCGGCGGCTCATGGATAAGGGCTGTCGACGCATTGCGCTGCAACTTCTCGTTCCGGAGGACCAGACGAGTGCCATGCGTCTTTCCGGGTATGGAAGGGCAATGGCCGAGGCCGGTATTCCGATCGACCAATCGTTGATCGGTCATGGCATGTTCACCATGGAATCGAGCGCAGGCTGGTTCGATCGCTTGCTGGCGTCATCAGATCCGCCAACGGGCTTGGCGTGCGCCAACGAACTGGGCCTTCTGGGAGCGTTGCACGCTCTCGGCAAGCGGGGTCTCACACCAGGCCGCGACGTCCACATCGTCACCCGTGACAGCACGCGGCTGGCACGCTTCCTGCCGGCAAAGATCGGAGTTCATTCCGTGGATATGGCGGGTGTTGGACGCAAACTTATCGAAGTCCTGGAGAGCCGGATCATCAATCCGCTTGGGCCGGTGGAGACAGTCTTGGTGCAAGGCAGATTCGAGCCGGCCGAATAGTCCGGGCTGCCCTCAGGAGGCCACCTCGTCTTGAACCGGCCGGATCAGCGCCTTTGCGGCAGCTGCTCCCGCCGCTAGGATACGATCCGATAATTCCGTTCCTTCCACGGCGCGCGCGAGTTGAAGCGCGCCGATGAGCGTTGCAAACATGCCCAACGCAGCGCCCTCGGGATCGTTCGTCTGCGGCAGAGCTTCAGCTATCTGGCGCACCAGGGATTGAGCGCGCTCGGCATAGAGGGCTCGCGTTTCAGGCGGCTGCCGCGCGATTTCCGGCAACAACGCGGCCGAAGCGCAACCCTTTCCAGGATTGTCCCGGTGCTCGGCCGATAGATACGTCTCTATGGCCATTTCCGGACCGCCGGCGGCCAATGCTTCCTGCACTTCATGCGACTGCGCGTCCAAGGCCGCCGCCACGCTTTCACGGACGAGCTCCGCCTTCGACTGGAAGTGCGGATAGAAGGCGCCGTTCGTCAGCCCGGCGTCGCTCATGATGGTTGCCAGCCCGGACGCCGCGATGCCGTCAGATCGAAAACGTTCGGCGGCGACCTCCATGATCCGGCTGCGTGACGCGTCTTTTCGGCCCTTTTCGTAGCGCATGGTCTTTCTTTCCTGTCCTGCTATTGCATTATGCTCATAATCTGATATTACGATCATAATTCAACTCGTGGAAATAAGCTAGACCTCTCGAACCTGGAACATCAAAAATGAATGGGAATTCTGAAAAGACCGCAATCGTGACCGGAGCCTCCTCCGGCATCGGCCGCGCCAGCGCCGAGGCCTTGGCGCGGGCGGGTTTCACTGTCTTCGGGACAAGTCGCCGCAAGACCAGTAATGGTCCGGGCGGAGTGACCATGCTGGCATGCGACGTGACCGATGATGCGGCCGTCAATGCGCTCGTTGCCACCGTGCTCGCGCAGACCGGCCGGATCGACCTCCTGGTCAACAATGCCGGTGTCGGTCTGCTAGGAGGCGCCGAGGAATCCTCGGTCGCCCAGGTACAAGCCCTGTTCGACGTCAATCTGTTCGGCGTCATGCGAATGACCAATGCGGTGTTGCCGTCGATGCGGCGGCGCGGCGAAGGGCGCATCATCAATATCGGCTCCATTCTGGGACTGGTACCCGCGCCATACTCAGCTCATTACTCGGCGGTCAAGCACGCGCTCGAAGGCTATTCGGAATCGCTCGACCACGAGGTGCGCGCCTTCAACGTCCGCGTTTCCGTCATCGAGCCGGCATTCGTTCGCACCGTCTTCGACCAGAACGGCATCGAGCCGGATTCGCTGTTGAAGGAATACGATCGGGCTCGAGCCGGGCTCAAGGCGCTGCTGGGCGATGTGATGCCCAAAGCCGATCGGCCGGAAGTGGTGGCGGATGTGGTTGTCAAGGCAGCGACCGATGCCCGCCCGCGACGGCGCTATACCGCTGGCAACGCAGCGCGCCAGGTCAGCCTGCTGCGCCGCTTTGCCCCCGCGGGGATTTTCGACAAGAGCCTGCGCAAGCAGTTCCGCTTGCCGGTCTGAACAACGGCGAGGCAGAGGATTTCACGCACATGCGACTAGCAACTACGACACATTTGGCCAGGCCCTACGAAACGGAGGCGCCAAGCATGACACATAGATCCAATCGGTCGCCGCGTTCACCGGCGTTGTTCCAGGACGCGCCAACGCGCTCCGTCGATGTCGGCGGCATAGCTTTTGCGTACAGGGAACTCGGGCCCAGGACGGGCGTGCCAGTGATCCTGCTCAACCATCTGGCTGCTCAGCTGGACAATTTTGATCCGCGCATCGTCGATGGCCTCGCTGCGACCCGGCGGGTAATTGCCTTCGACAATCGCGGCATCGGTGCTTCGGGTGGCAAAACTCCGTCGACCATTTCCGGCATGGCGCGGGATGCAATCGCCTTTGTCCGGGCGCTGGGGTTCGAAGAAGTCGATCTCTTCGGCTTTTCACTCGGCGGCTTCGTGGCGCAAGAGATTGTGCTGACCGAGCCCAAGCTTGTGCGCAAACTCATCCTGGCTGGCACGGGGCCGGCCGGTGGGCAAGGCATCGACAAGGTGACGCCGCTGACGATCGTGGACATGATCAAGGGCGCGCTGACTTTTCGGGATCCGAAGTACTATCTCTTCTTCACAAGAACGCCGAATGGGCGCCGCGCCGCAAACGCATTTCTGGAACGGCTGAAGGAGCGCCGGAACAACCGGGACAAGGCGATATCGCTGAGCGCGTTCGGCGCGCAACTCAAGGCGATCAAGGCCTACGGACTCCAGGCGCCACAAGACCTGAGCACCATCCGCATTCCCACTTTGGTTGCGAATGGCGACCAGGACAGGATGGTGCCGAGCAGCAATACCTATGATCTCGCCGGGCGTATCCCGGGGGCGCATCTGGTCATCTATCCGGATGCCGGGCATGGCGGGATATTTCAGAACCACGCCGATTTTGTCCCGAAGGCCCTGTCCTTCCTCGAGGCTGAGGCCTTGCCGCAAGGCGGCTATGCAGCTGAAAACGTTCGGCTTGTTTCGTCCCGAACAGCAACAGGCATTCTTAGAAAGTAACTGCCATGAAGGCATTCGTTGTCGATAAGTATAACAAGAAGGCTATTCTGCGGCTGGCCGAAATGCCGGAGCCGGAGCTCCAGGACAGCGATGTCTTGGTCGAGGTCCATGCCGCAGGGGTGAACCTGCTCGATTCCAAGGTCAAAACCGGAGAATTCAAGCTCATCTTGCCCTACCGCCGGCCCTTCATCCTGGGCCACGACGTGGCTGGGAAGGTTATCCGCGTGGGATCGAAAGTCAGCAAGTTCAAGGTCGGCGACGAGATCTATGCGCGGCCGCGCGATGGCCGGATTGGGACATTCGCCGAATTCATTGCCGTGAATGAGGCCGACGTAGCCTTGAAGCCCGAGAATCTCAGTATGGAAGAGGCGGCGTCGATTCCCCTGGTCGGTCTCACCGCCTGGCAGACGCTCATCGAACGGGCAAACCTGAAGAAGGGACAGAAGGTCTTCATTCAGGCTGGTTCCGGCGGCGTCGGGACATTTGCTATTCAGTTGGCCAAGCACCTCGGCGCGACCGTTGCGACAACCGCGAGCGCGGCGAGTGCCGATCTGGTCAAAAGTCTCGGCGCCGATGTCGTCGTCGACTACAGGAAAGACGACTTGGAGAAAGTTCTGTCGGGCTACGATGTCGTCTTGAACAGCCAGGACGCCAAGACACTGGAAAAATCCCTGAGGGTGCTGAAACCGGGTGGCAAGCTCATCTCCATCTCCGGTCCACTGGATGCCGAATTTGCCAGGGAAAAGGGACTGAACTTAATGCTGAGGCTGGTGCTCAGCTTCCTGAGTCGCGGAATTCGGGCCAAAGCCAAGCGCCGCGGCGTGCAGTTTTCGTTCCTTTTCATGTGGGCGCAGGGCGATCAGCTGAGCAAAATCACCGCTCTCATCGAAGCCGGCGCGATCCGCCCGGTTGTGGATCGGGTCTTTCCATTCGAGGCGACCAATGACGCCCTGGCCTATGTCGAAACAGGACGCGCCAAGGGCAAGGTCGTCATCAAGGTCAGATAGCAGTTGCCTCGAACGCAGCCTTGAGCGTCTCGAACGGCGCCAGGGCGCCGCGCACCTGCACGACGGCGGCGGCGACGCGATGGGCGCGCAGCACCGCCTCTGCCGGGGCATGGCTGGCAAGGCGAGCGGCGAGGTAGGCGCCGTTGAAGGAGTCGCCGGCGCCGGTGGTGTCGACCGGGGTGGCGACGTGTACCGCCGGCACCGATTGCGAGGTTCCGTTTTGCGCGATCAGCGCCGGTTCCTCGCCGTTCTTGACGACGACTTCGCCGACCAGCTTTCGCAGCCGTTCAGCTGTTTTCTGCGGTGTTGTATCACCAAACAGCATCTGCTCGTCGGGAAAGGTCGGTAGCGCGATGTCGGCGACGGCGAGCGCCTCGAGGATCGCGGCCTGCGCTTCCTCGCTTTGGCGCCACAGCCTCGGCCGGTAATTGGGGTCGAAGGCAATCAGCGAGCCGGCCGCGCGCGCCTTGGCCACGGCCGTCAGCAGTACCTTGCGTGGAGCCTCGTTGAGGATTGCCAAAGTTATACCGGAAAAATAGACAAGCGCTTGGTTTTCAAGGCTTTTCTGCAATGCGGCTGGGTCCGAAGCCAACTGCCTTGCGGCCGCATCGGCCCGCCAGTAGGTGAAAGAACGTTCGGCGCCGGTCAGCGTGATCGCATAGAGGCCGGGGCGGGCGCCCGCTATCACCGGGCTGGCGCCGATGCCGATGCCGTTCTCGGCCAGGAACTTGATCTGGTCGCGTGAGAACGGGTCGTCGCCGAAGGCCGACACATAGGTCGCCGGCCGCTCGCCGCTCAAAGCATGCAGCGCCCACAAAGTGTTGAACGTGTCGCCGGCAAAGCCCATGCGCCAGTTCGGCCCGGCCTGGCCCGAAAGCTCGAGCATGCACTCGCCGATCGAGGCGATGCCGATTCCTGCCATGAAGCACTCCTCCATCCTGCAATTGCGGTGCTGTAGCTTTTTGCTGCCGGCAGCGCCATGCTTGGCGACGGCGGATTCTTGCACTGGGCGCGATTTCCCACAGGGGCGTGGGACGCGATCTGCCCAGCGAAACGTTATCCGCAGAACAGGAATGGGTTTGGCATCGTTATGGCGTTATCTTCTTGGAGGCCTCGGCTTGGCTGCCTTGCTCGCCGGCGTGCTGGCAATCGTCTATCTGACGGCGCCGCATGCACCGCAACCAAGCTCGGACGTCGGCCGTTCCAAGACGACGGCGAACAAGCTGTTCGCGGCGACTTTCGAGCCCGAGAAAGGCGTCATCCGGCAGGGCGAACTGGAATCCTGGCTGCTGACGCTGAAAACCGTCGAAGGTGCGCCGGTGGAAGGTGCTGCGATAACGATTTCCGGCGGCATGCCGCAGCACAAGCACGGTCTGCCGACCAGCCCGCAGGCGACCGATTACCTCGGCGCGGGGCGCTATCGCATCGACGGCGTGAAATTCACGATGAGCGGGTGGTGGCAATTGCATTTTGCCATTTCCGCTGCGGCCGGTTCGGACACTGTCGTCTTCAATGTGGTGCTGTGAGCCACTGATGAGCCGGTTTCCCAGTCTTCTCGCGTTGGTGGTGGTGGCCGTACTTGCCGGCTGCGGCAGACCGGAGTTTTCCGATGCCGAAAAGCAGACCATCGCCTCGCTGGCGCTATCCAAGCTGCCGCCGCTGAAGCCCGATACCACCAATCGCTTCGCCGATGTGCCGGCCGCCGCGGCACTCGGCTCGACGCTGTTTTTCGACACCGGGATGAGCGGCGACGGCACGGTATCGTGCTCGACCTGCCACAAGATCGACCGGCAGTTCCAGGACGACCTGCCGCAAGCGGTCGGCGTCGGCCGCACCAACCGTCGTACCATGCCGTTGGCCGGCGTCGCGCATGATCCCTGGTTCTTCTGGGACGGGCGGCGCGACAGCCTATGGGCGCAAGCGCTGACACCGCTCGAAAATCCGCTGGAGCAGGCCGGCAACCGCGCCGCCTTCGCGCATTACGTCAAGGCCCGCTTCGGCGGGCGCTACGAGCGCATCTTCGGGCCGCTGCCTGACCTTTCGGGCGTGCCGGCCAATGCCGGCCCGTTCGGCACCGATGCCGAGAAGGCGGCCTGGAACGCCATGCCCGCCAGCCAAGCCGAGGAGGTCAACCGCGTCTTTGCCAATATCGGCAAGGCGATCGCCGCCTTCGAGCGCTCGATCGCGCCGCCGCAGACACGCTTCGACCGCTTTGCCCTCGACCTGGCTGCGGGCGCCGAGCCGAAAGGCGACGCCGCCTTTTCGTCGGAGGAAATCCTCGGCCTGAAATTGTTCATCGGCAAGGCCAATTGCGTGACCTGCCACAACGGCCCGCGTTTTACCGACGGCAGCTTCCACAACACCGGCGTGCCGCCGGTCGCGGGCCTGCCGCCGGATCGCGGCCGCGTCGAGGCGGTGGCGCAGGTCGAGGCCGATCCGTTCAACTGTTTCGGCGCCTTTCGCGACGGCGATGCCAGCGCCTGCCGCGAGTTGCGCTTCATGGTCAAGACCGGGCCGGAACTCGTCCGCGCCTACAAGACGCCGTCGCTGCGCGGTGCCGCCGCCCGGCCGCCCTACATGCATGCCGGGCAGTTTTCCTCGCTGGACGAAGTGGTGGCGCATTATTCGAAGGCGCCGGCAAGTGTCGAGGGTGTGTCGGAGGTCCACCCGCTGCAGCTTTCGGACCGCGAGCGCGCGGCGCTGGTGGCGTTCCTGAAGACGCTGGCGGAGTGAAGGCGGCGGGGTAGCGATCCTTCGCGCCCCCCTCTGTCCTGCCGGACATCTCCCCCTCTAGTGGGGAGATTGGCAGCTTCGGCGCGCCGTTCACTCCTGCGACGTTTAGAGATTGGCGAAAGCGGCAGTGACAACCGATCTCCCCCCTGGAGGGGGAGATGTCCGGCAGGACAGAGGGGGGCGCTGTCCCGCCGGCGTTTCCTACCGGTCCTTCACCGTCTCCATCGCGACAAACGTCGAGGTCTGGGCAACGTGCGGCAGGGCGGAGATGCGCTCGCCGAGCACGCGGCGGTAGGCGGCGATGTCGGTGGTGCGGACCTTCAGCAGATAGTCGAAGCTCGATGCCATCATGTGGCACTGCTCGATCTCCGGCACCGCCTGCACGGCGCGGTTGAAGGCGTCGAGCGCGGCCGAGCGGGTGTCGGACAGTTTCACCTGGACGAAGGCGACATGGCCTTCGCCCATGCGCTCACGGTCGATGATCGCCTGGTAGCCCCTGATGAAGCCGTCCTTCTCCAGCCGTTTGACTCGTGCCTGCACCGGCGTCTTCGACAGGCCGACTTTCGCCGCCAGTTCCGACATGGAAAGCCGGCCATTGCTGCCCAGAGCCGACAGGATGTTCCTGTCGATCCGGTCCAATTGGTCTTCTGTCATCAGATTTTTGGCCACATTGGTGATTGCCGACCCGCAATCATAGATCAATCGACCTGTCTTGTCGATTTCTTTGGACCGACCGAAATCCGTACTTATGTTAGGTTGCGCCATTCGGCCCGGTGACCGCCGGCCCGCTCCCTTATGCTCGTTCTACAGGACCGCCATGCCAGCGCTCGACACCATCCGCCAGCAAATCCGTGCCAATTATTTGCCCGACGAAGACCAGGCGGTGAAGCGGCTGGCCGAGGCGGCCGGGCTGTCCGCGCAAGACCGCAAGGCGATTTCGGCCCGTGCCGCCGATCTGGTGCGCGCGGTGCGCGGCTCGTCCGATCCGCGGCTGATGGAGGTCTTCCTGTCCGCCTATGGCCTCTCGACCAAGGAGGGCGTGGCGCTGATGTGCC
Organism: Mesorhizobium sp. M0701; assembly: GCF_040320365.1. NCBI lineage: Bacteria > Pseudomonadati > Pseudomonadota > Alphaproteobacteria > Hyphomicrobiales > Phyllobacteriaceae > Mesorhizobium > Mesorhizobium sp. M0701. The sequence continues at coordinate 141,888 of NZ_JAMYPO010000007.1, read as the reverse complement.
TGGCCGAGGCGCTGCTGCGGGTGCCCGACACCGAGACGATGGACGACCTCATCGCCGACAAGATCGCGCCGCACGACTGGTCGGCGCATTCGGGCGGCTCGAGCTCGATCTTCATCAATGCATCGACCTGGGCGCTGATGCTGACCGGCCGCGTGCTCGATGAAGGCGAGGGCGGCATCGAAGGCACGCTGCGCGCGATGGTGCGCCGGCTGGGCGAGCCGGTCATCCGCAAGGCGGTCGCCGCCGCCATGCGCGAGATGGGCGAGCAGTTCGTGCTCGGCCGCACCATTGCCGAGGCGGTCAGGCGCGGCCGGCCGATGACGCAGAAGGGCTATCTCTATTCTTTCGACATGCTGGGCGAGGCGGCCCGCACCGAGGCCGACGCGCTGCGCTACCTCAAGGCATATGCCGATGCCATCTCTTCGCTCGATGCCGGCGCCAACGGCCCCGACATCCGCCAGAACCACGGCATTTCGGTCAAGCTTTCGGCGCTGCATCCGCGCTATGAAGTGACGCAGAAGGAAAAGATGCTGCCCGTCATGGCCGAGCGGCTGCTGTCGCTGGCGCTGGCGGCGCGCCATTCGCGCATGGGCCTCAACATCGACGCCGAGGAGGCCGACCGCCTCGACCTGTCGCTCGACGTCATCGAACGGGTACTGGCCGAACCGGAGCTTGCCGGCTGGAACGGCTTTGGCGTCGTCGTGCAGGCCTACGGTCCGCGCGCGGCCTTCACCATCGACTGGCTCAATGAGCTGGCGAGGAAATACGACCGCAGCATCATGGTGCGGCTGGTCAAGGGCGCCTATTGGGACACCGAGATCAAGCGGGCGCAGACGCTCGGGCTCGACGGCTATCCGGTTTTTACCCGCAAAGCCAATACCGACGTCTCCTACCTGGCCTGCGCGAAGAAGCTTTTGTCGATGACCGACCGGATCTACCCGCAATTCGCCACCCACAACGCCCACACCGTCGCCGCCATCCTGTCGATGACGACGGACCGCGATACGTTCGAGTTCCAGCGGCTGCACGGCATGGGCGAGGCGCTGCATGAGACGGTGCGGCGGGCCGAAGGCACGCGCTGCCGCATCTATGCGCCGGTCGGCGCGCATTCCGACCTGCTCGCCTATTTGGTCCGCCGGCTGCTGGAGAACGGCGCCAATTCCTCCTTTGTCCACCAGCTTACCGATGAAGAGGTCGAGCCCGAGGACATCGCCCGCGACCCGATCGACACGATGGAGAAACAAGGCCCCGCCGCCAATCCGGCGATCGTGCCGCCGTCGGCGATCTTTGGCCCCGGCCGGCGCAATTCCAAGGGCTTCGATATCACCGACACGCTGACGCTGGCTGCGATCGACAAGGCGAGGGCCGAGTTCGCCGGGCCGGAGCGCTGGCACGCCAAGCCGGTCAGCCGCGCCGCCGGCTACGGCAAGCAGCGTCCGGTGGTCAATCCGGCAAAACCTTCCGAAGTGGTCGGCACGGTCAGCGAGGCCGGCGCCAAGCAGGTCGAGACCGCCGTGCGCATCGCCGTCGAGGCACAACCGGCATGGGCAAGACGCCCGGTCGCCGTACGCGCCGCCATCCTCAAACGGGCGGCCGATCTCTACGAGGCGAACGCCGTCGAGTTCTTTGCGCTGGCCGCCCGCGAGGCCGGCAAGTCGCTGGCCGACGGCGTTGCCGAGGTGCGCGAGGCCGTCGATTTCCTGCGCTACTATGCTGCCGAGGCGGCCAATGCCGAAGCGGGCACCGAGGCGCGCGGCACCATCGCCTGCATCTCGCCGTGGAACTTTCCGCTCGCCATCTTCACCGGGCAGATCGCGGCGGCACTCGTCACCGGCAATTCGGTGATCGCCAAGCCGGCCGAACAGACGCCGCTGATCGCCTTCCGCGCCGTCCAGCTACTGCGCGAGGCCGGCGTGCCGGAAGACATCATCCAGCTTCTGCCCGGCGACGGCCCTTCGGTCGGCGGCCCGCTGACCGCCGATCCGCGCATTGCCGGCGTCTGCTTCACCGGCTCGACCGAGGTCGCCAAGCTGATCGAAAAGCAGCTGGCCGAGACCGCCGCGCCCGACGCCATGCTGATCGCCGAGACCGGCGGCCTCAACGCCATGATCGTCGATTCCACAGCACTTCCCGAACAGGCGGTGCGCGACATCCTGGCCTCCGCCTTCCAGAGCGCCGGCCAGCGCTGCTCGGCATTGCGCATTCTCTACGTGCAGAAGGACGTCGAGAAGAAGATGCTTGAGATGCTGAAAGGCGCGATGGAAGCGCTTAGCCTCGGCGACCCGTGGCGGATATCGACCGATGTCGGCCCGGTCATCGATGACGAGGCGCAAGCGTCGATCCGTGACTATTGCACCAAAATGGGCCTGCAGGGCCGGCTGATCGCCAAGCTTGAAGCGCCGAAGGACGGCCGCTTCGTTGCGCCGCACGTCTTTCGGGTCAAGGGCATCGAGGAGTTGGAGCGCGAGGTGTTCGGGCCGGTGCTGCATGTCGCCACCTTCGATGCCGACGAGATCGATGCGGTGATCGCTGCGATCAACCGCAAAGGCTATGGCCTGACCTTTGGCCTGCACACCCGCATCGAAGGCCGCGCCCAGCATTTCGTCGATGGCATCCATGCCGGCAACATCTACGTTAACCGCAACCAGATCGGCGCCGTCGTCGGCGCGCAGCCGTTCGGCGGCGAGGGCCTTTCCGGCACCGGGCCGAAGGCCGGCGGGCCACATTATCTCCGGCGCTTCCGCAAGGGGCCGGAAGCCGGCACCCATCTTGCCGAAGGCCGCAAGGTGACGGCGACCGAGCTCGCCGACAATCTGCCGGACCCGGCCTTTGGCGGCTGGTCGACGCGGCCGGATCGCGTCGCCATCCTGAGGAAACATCTGCGCGGCAAGGGTGCCGCGGCTATCGGCACTGCCGCCGGCATCGATTTCGGCCAGGTCGACCTGCCCGGGCCGACCGGTGAGGCCAACACGCTGTCGCTGTCGCCGCGCGGCCGCGTGCTCTGCCTTGGCCCGGACGCAGATACGCTGCTTGCCCAGACGATCCAGGCGCTGGCCGCCGGCAATGCGGTGCTCGCCGTCGCGCCCGGCGCGCCGGCAGCACTTTCGTCACTGACCGGCAAGGGACTGCCGCTGGCGGCCATCGACGGCAGACCGGACCCGGTCGAAGCGCGCTCGCTGCGGGTCGATGTCGTTGCCTTTTCCGGCACGCCCGAGGCCGCGCGCATCGTGCGCAAGGTCATCGCCGAGCGCGCCGGCCCGATCGTGCCGCTGATCAGCGAAGTCTATTATCCGGCCGCCTACGCCCACGAGCGCGCCGTCTGCGTCGACACCACGGCGGCGGGCGGCAATGCCAGCCTGCTGGCCGCTGCGTAGGTTCGCCAGGGCTCGCGTATCGCGGGCAGGGCGGCGCCAACTTTGGTGCCGGCATGGGGACGGTCGCTATCTGATACCGAGCGGCACTTCGAACTGCCAGGCCGAGCGACCGGCTCCGTCTGGAATAGGGGGAAACGGAGAAGCCCGGCGGACCGCGTCGAGTGCGGCCTTGTCCAGCGCGGCAACGCCCGAACTGCCCGTCAGCCTGGCCGACCGGACGCTGCCGTTCGAACCGACAGTAAAGGCAACCGTGGCTGTGCCAGTGGCGCGCGTGCGTGTCGAATTGAAGGCCCGCACCAGCTTTGACCTGATCTTGCCGGGATAGTTCGTGACGGCTGCATTGCCGATGCCTGATTTGCCGCCCCTGCTGGCGGTCAGGATCTTGCCGTCCTTCCTGCCGTCGGCCATGCCGCGCGCGACATCCGTTTCGTCACGGCCGCCGGAGCCGGTCTTTTTCTTCTTGGAATCGGCTTTCGCAAGTGCCTTGCTCGCCTTCCTGCGCAGGGCCGGCTTTTCAGGCTCGTTTGGTTCGGCCTTCCTGGCCCGCTTGTTCTTTGCGGTTGCCTTCTTCGGCTGCTTGGGCTCCGGCCTGTCCGGCTTCGGTTCTTCCGCCGCGCCGACTGTCTCGGTCGTCTGAACTGTTTCCGCCGGCGCCGGATCGGCTGGTGCCGGTGCGCTTGTCTCGGCAGGCTCGGCCGTTTCGGCCGCGCTGACTGGCGGCGGCACGGCATTGCCGTCGGCAGGCACCAGCCTGTCGGTCACAAGAACGTCGGGCGATGGGTCCTGGCGCGCCGGCTGCGCGGGTGCTGGTTCGGTGCGATCGGCAGGCGCAGCAGTTTCCGTGGCGGCCTCGTTGACCGGCTCAACCACTTCTTTGTCCGATGTCTCCGCCGCATCGGTGACCGGCTGGAGCGTCTCCTCTGCCGCGGCCGCCTGCGCCTCGACCGTTTCGACCGGCTTGGCGTCGAGCATGGTCACCATCGTCACGTTGGCCACTTCCGGATCGTCTCCGACATCGCCGGCCGCCTGCTGCGGGTCGGCGCCGAGCAGCATTTCGCCTTGCTGATCGGCACCTTCGATGCTTGGCCGGTCGTCCGGCAGCGTGAGGAAGGCCAGCGCCACCGCCACGTGGAATGCGCAAGAGCAGGCGATCGCCACCGTCCAGTTGCGGCGCCGCCGCGTCTGTCGTGCCTGCCGCAATGGCTCCGCAGGCACCGTCGGCAAGTCGCCGTCGGCGTCGGCGATGTAACTGTCTTCCGGCCTGTCGCGCGGCGAAACACGCAGCGCCCCGCGCGGGATGGCGAAATCCGGATCGTCCGGTTCCGGCGGCAGGAAACCGGCCAATGGCCACGCGACGGGGTTTCGTGCGAATGCGGGTTCCGGTCCCAAAATTCAGACCCCGAAGGCGATGCCGGTCCTGGCCTGCGTTTTCAGCCCGCGCATGCAGGCATTCGGCTCGGCGCCGGCGCATTCCGTGGCGCTGTTGATCAACACGCGGCTGACCTTGCCGCAATCCGTGCCGGCAAGATCGAAACGCGTCACCTTGGTCTTGCCTGCCGGCAGCTCCTTGAAGTCGAGCACGGTCAGCCGGTCGACGACGCCGGCCTCGTTGAACAGCGCGATCTCGAACGCCGCCTTGGAAAGGTCGGCGCCGAGATTGTTGGTGACCACGAAAGTCAGGCGGCAGCCCTTGTCGAAAGGCTGCGCGCCATTGAGCTCGAGGATCAGCGCCGGTGCTTGCTGCTGTGTCCATGCCGGAGCCGCCGCAAGCAATATTGCCAGCACCGCGGCGAACAGACGAAGGGATGCCGTCATGCCTTTCATTGTCGTCAGCCTCCAAACCTCATGGTCGCCGCCAGCTTCAGGGTGACGCCGGGCTCGTAGACGACGCTCGTCGTCGATGCGTTCAGCGGGTTGGCGTATTTGACGTCGAACAGATTGTCGGCGCGGAAATCGACCTTGAAATTGTCGGTCGCCTGGTAGCTGGCGAAGGCATTGACCAGCGTATAGTCCTTGGCCACCGGGTTGCCCTGCGGCTTGCCATTGTACTGCACCTCGCCACCGATGGTCAGCCTGTCCTCGAGGAAGCGAAAGCCGAGTTGCCCGGTGATCTGTGAGGAGGGGACGGTGACAAGGTCCGCCCGTTCGCCTTCATAGGAAATCGTGTGGCCGTCGGTGAACGACGCCGAAAGCCCGGCAAAGCCCCAGGTGGCATCATAGACGCCCTCCATCTCGAAGCCGTGAATCTTGGCCTTGGCGAAATTCTGATACTGGAAGCAGATCGGTATGCCCGGACCGAACGGGCAGCCGCTGGTCGGGTCGAACGGCGAGAGCGTCACGCCGTCGATGTAGTCATCGACATTGTTGTTGAAATAGGCCGCCTTCAGCCGCAGCGCGTCGTCGGCCTCAATGACGCCGTTGGTGCTGTAATTGACGCCGAATTCCACGGTCTTGCCGGTTTCAGGCTTGAGATCGGGATTGGAGAGGAACGGGAAGCTGACGCCGGCCGGATGATTGCCGCTGATCAGGGTCTCCGACAGCGACGGAGAACGGTAGCCTTCCGCATAGGTGCCGTAGAATTGCAGGCCGGAAAGGCTGGCGGTTTCGAAGGGCGAAATGCCCACTGTGATGCGTGGCGACAGCCGGTCGCCAGAGGTTTCGCCGACATCACTGTCGAGCTTGTAGCTGTCGTAACGCAGCCCGGCGATGACCTCGAGCCAGTCCCAGGTGAGCTTGTCCTGAACGTAAGCGCCGGAGACGTTCCTGTTGCCCGAGGGCGTATAGAAGCTGTCGCCGCCCGCCGTGCCGCCTGTCTCGACATCGTCGCCAACCCAGTCGCCGCCATAGGTCAGCTCATGCGCGATTCCAACGGTCTCGAATCTCGACGTGTTCCAAATGTCGATGCCGGAGGTGCCGATGTCGAACGTCGATTTCGAACCCGCCGGCAAAACCACGGGCAGACCGGTGACCGGATCAAACCGGTTTTGCGCCACAAGGGTCGTCAGATCGAGCTTGGTCTTGTTGTAGGACGCGTTGATGTGGAGGTCGAGCCAGCTCTTGTCTTCGTCGGTGATGTTGTAGCGGGCCGTGAAGGTATTCGCCTTCAGGTCGGCGTCGTTCACCGGCGCGCTGCCGCTGGTCTCGGTCCATCCGTCGTTCGAGCCGATCCAGCCCAGCTTCAGCTCGCTGTTTTCGCTGGGGCGGATGGTCGTCTTGAGGAGGCCGCTCAAGACGTCGAAGCCGGTGCCCGCTACAGCGTCGCCGCCGCCATGCTTGTAGTCGTCATAGTCGCGGTAGACGATATTGCCGAGCACGTCCCAGTTCTCGTTGATCCGATAGGCGCCGGTGGCGCTGGTGGTCCAGCCTTCGCCGTTGGTTTCGTAGCGCCCGGTCGCGGATGCCGCCCAGGTCTCGTCAGGCTTGAGGAAATCCTGCGCATCCTTGGTGTCGAAAAATACGACGCCGCCGATCGCCCCGGAGCCATAGGTGTTGGCGACCGGGCCGCGGATCACATCGACGGATTTGATCAATTCGGGATCGATGTAGAAGGTCGATTGCGTGCCATGATCCGAGCGCTGGAAATTCTGGCGGGCGCCGTCGACGATGACGGAGACGCGGCCGAAGTCCTGCAGGCCGCGGATGTTGATGCTGGAACTGACACGCCTTGCGTCGGCCTGGACGGCGACACCCGGCACACCGAACAGCATTTCGTTGGGCGTGGTCGCCATGCGGCGCTCGAGCTGTTCCTCGTCGACATGGCTGGCTGAAGCAAGCGACTCGATCGCCGTCTCGCCGGTACGGCTGAGGATCAGGATCTTGTCGAGCAGTGTGGCACCCGCCGGGGCCGGCTTTACCTTTTCGCGCTGTTGAGACGGGTCAGTCTGCTGCTGGTCGGCTGCTGGTTGGGCGGCCTGCTGTGCGCCGGCCGGTGTGGCGAGCAGCGGGATCGCCGCCGCGCCGGCCAGCAACGCGGCCATTTTGCTTGTCATAGAACAATGTGTCAGGCCGCTGCCCGCCAGCCGTCCCCAATTCGCCAACCCCATGCTGCGACTCCAAGAATCCATGTTCGATGCTGGCTGGCTTGGGGCTCGCTGGCATTTTTCATCGCGTCCGGCGTCTTAAATGTTGACTCATTTACTCCGGTATTGCACTGCTAGATAACATGATCATTCGAGTCAAGAATTGAATCGGCATTTCACGCAGGCCCCGAGCCAGATGCCAGGCACAGGAAAGGGATCGAACCCATGAACACGCACAATCCCAGCGACTTTCGCTATCGCGTCCGCCGTTCCGACGAAAATTCCGTCCGTTTCGACCGGGTCCAATCGGCCGTGAAAACGCTGTCCAGCAACACGCTGTTCCAGGGCGAGCACGAGATCGGCATCGAGCATCATGGTGCGCTGTACCGGCTGAAGATCACCCGGCAGGGCAAGCTCATCCTCAACAAGTAGGTGGCAGAAATGGACCAGCGCGTAAAACCCGCCCCGCACGAGATCCGGCGGGCACGGGCAGACAATCCGAAAATGCGCGAGCGCGACCTCGCCGCCCAGCTCGGTATTTCGGAGGCCGAACTGGTCGCCGCGCATTGCGGCGACGGCGTCGTGCGCGTCGAGCCGCGTGTCAACGACCTTTTGACTGGCCTCGAAGCTGTCGGTGAGGTGATGGCGCTGACCCGCAACGAAAGCGCGGTGCACGAGAAGATCGGCGTCTACGACAAGGTTGTCACCGGTAATCACAATGCCATGGTGCTCGGCGAAAATATCGACCTGCGTATTTTCCCAAAAGTTTGGGCGCACGGCTTTGCCGTGGAAAAGCGCGATGGCGCCGACATCCGCCGCAGCCTGCAGTTCTTCGACACCGCAGGCGAGGCGGTACACAAGGTGCATCTCAGGCCAGCCTCCAACCTCTACGCCTATCAGAAACTGGTGGCCGGGCTGGAATCGCCGAACCGGGAGCCGACGGTGGCGATTTCAGCGGGCACCACCGACGAGACCGAGACTGCGGACAACCCGGCGAGCATCGACGATCTGCGCGACCGCTGGAGCCAGCTGACCGACGTGCACCAGTTCTTCGGCATGCTGAAGACACTGAAGCTCAGCCGCCGACAGGCGGTGCGCATGGTCGGCCAGGACTACGCCTGGCTGGTCGATAAGGATGCGGTGAGCGCCATGTTCCACCACGCCGCTGCCGGCGCCATGCCGATCATGTGCTTTGTCGGCAATCGCGGCTGCATCCAGATCCATTCCGGCCCCGTCGCCTCGATCAAGCCGATGGGACCATGGCTCAACGTGCTCGACCAGAACTTCCATCTGCACCTGCGGACCGACCACATCGATGAGGTCTGGGCCGTGCGCAAGCCGACCAAGGACGGCCATGTCACGTCGCTCGAAATCTATGGCGCCGACGGCAAGATGATCATCCAGTTCTTCGGTAAGCGGCATGAAGGCGAAAGCGAGCGCGAAGACTGGCGCTTTCTGGCCGAAAACCTGCCGCGTATCCCAAGCCCGACCGCAGCCTGAGGAAAACGACGATGGTTCTTTTCTCCAGGCTGGCATCGGTCTCCAGGTCGGCGCCTGGTCCTGCGGCGGCTGTTTTCCTGGCGTTCGCCGCGCTGATGCCGGCTCAAGCCGCCGAGGGCATCGCGACTTTCGCCGACCGCTCGAGGATCGTTGCCATCGGCGGCTCGATCACCGAGATCGTCTATGCGCTCGGTGAACAGGATCGTCTTGTCGCGCGCGATTCGACCAGCCGCTATCCGCAAGCGGCGGCGGAACTGCCTGATGTCGGCTACATGCGCCAGCTGTCGCCGGAGGGTGTGCTGTCGGTCAATCCGTCGGGCATATTGGCCCTGCACGGCAGCGGACCGAAGGAAGCCGTCGACGTCTTGAAGAAATCAAGCATCCCATTCATCGAGGTGACCGAGCGCTATGATAATCAAGGCATTCTCGAAAAGATCCACATCGTCGGCAAGGCGCTTGGCACCGAGGCCAAGGCCGATGCGCTGGCGGCCCAGATAGACGCCAGGCTGAAGGCAGCCGAAAAGCAGACCGCCTCGATCAAGGATCGCAAGCGCATCCTGTTCGTGCTGTCGATGCAGGGCGGCAAGCTGCTTGCCGCCGGCAGCGACACCGCCGCCGACGGCATCATCAAGCTTTCGGGCGGCATCAACGCCATCGACGGCTTTGCCGGCTACAAGCAATTGTCGGACGAGGCAGTCATCACCGCCAGGCCCGACGTGATCCTGATGATGAACAATGCCGGACCGGCCACCGCGGATGACGAATTGTTTTCGAACCCTGCCGTGGCTTCGACGTCGGCGGGTGCAGCCCGCAGGCTGATCCGCATGGACGGCGGCTACCTGCTCGGCTTCGGTCCGCGCACGGCCGAGGCCATCCACGATCTCGCCGTCTCGCTCTATGGCAGCCAGGTCGCGGATTGAGCGCGATGGCCGAACATTCGATCGCCGGTACGGCGGGCATTATGGCGACGGCAGGTGACCGTTCGCGGCGTGCCCGCCTCGTCATCGTGCTGCTCTGCGTCGGGCTGGTTATCGCCGTGCTGTTGTCGCTGACCTCCGGCGCGTCCGATGCCTCGGCCATTGGCGTCATGCACAACTGGCTGTTCGGCGCGTTGCCCGGCGACGCGGCGTTGAGCGCCCGCGACCGCCTGATCATCCATGACATCCGTCTGCCGCGCATCATTCTGGGCGTGCTGATCGGCGCATCGCTTGCCGTCTCCGGTGCCGTCATGCAGGGGCTGTTCCGCAATCCCCTGGCCGACCCCGGCCTGATCGGCGTTTCGGCCGGATCGAGCCTCGGTGCGGTCACCGTCATCGTGCTTGGCTCGACCATGCTGGCGCCGCTGACTTCGGCGCTCGGCACGTTGGCTTTGCCGCTGGCTGCGTTCTGCGGCGGGCTGGCTACGACATTGCTGCTCTATCGGGTCGCGACACGGCAAGGCCGGACCTCGGTCGCCACCATGCTGCTCGCCGGCATCGCGCTGGCGGCGCTTGCCATGGCGCTGACCGGCATCCTGATCTTCATGGCCGACGATCGGCAATTGCGCGACCTGACCTTCTGGCAGCTCGGCTCGCTGGGCGGCGCAACCTGGCAGAAGATCGGCTCGGTCGGGCCGGTCATCGTGCTGGCGCTGGCGGCAATGCCGTTCCTGGCGCGCGGCCTCAACGCGCTGGCGCTCGGCGAGGCCACGGCCGGCCATCTCGGCATTCCGGTTCAGCGGCTGAAATACACCGCGATTGTCGGCGTCTCAGCAGCGGTCGGCGCCTCCGTCGCGGTCAGCGGCGGAATCGGCTTCGTCGGCATCGTCGTGCCGCATCTGCTGCGTCTGCTGATCGGCCCCGACAACCGTTACCTGCTGCCGGCATCGGCCCTGCTTGGTGCGGCGCTGCTGTTGTTGGGAGACGCCGTTGCCCGCACCATCGTTGCCCCGGCCGAATTGCCGATTGGGATCGTCACCGCGGTCGCCGGTGCGCCGTTCTTCCTGTGGATCCTGCTGCGCAAGCGCGGCGTCATTGACCTGTGAAAGTTTGCTTATGATCGAAGCGCGGGATGTCTCGGTGGCGATCGGCTGCAAGCGCATTGTCGCCAATGTCGATTTCGAGGCGCGGCCGGGCGAAATCGCGGCCATCGTCGGCCCCAACGGTTCGGGCAAGACGACCTTCCTCCGAGCACTGTCCGGCGATCTTGGCTATTCGGGAGAGGTCACCGTCAACGGCCGCAATCTATCGGCGATGAAGCCGGTCGATGCGGCGACGGTCCGTGCGGTGCTGCCGCAGGCGACGACGCTGTCGTTTCCGTTCACCGTGCGTGAGATCGTCAGGCTAGGCCTGGTCGGCGGGCGCTCCGGCGCGTTGCCCGGCGAGGACCAGCGCCTGCCCGAACGGGCGCTGGCTCGCGTCGACCTCGACGGTTTTGCCGGCCGCTTCTACCAGGAGCTGTCCGGCGGCGAACAGCAGCGCGTGCAGCTTGCTCGCGTGCTCTGCCAGGTGTGGGCGCCGGTGCTCGACGGCAAGCCGCGCTATTTGTTCCTCGATGAGCCGGTGTCCAGCCTCGACATCAAACACCAGCTGATCATCATGGACATCGCGCGCGATTTCGCCAGACGGGGAGGCGGCGTGGTCGCCATCCTGCACGACCTCAATTTGACGGCGATGTATGCCGACCGGATTTTCGTCATGCATTGCGGCAGGCTCGCCGCTACAGGTTCGCCGCAACAGGTGCTCAGCGACGAGCTGATCGAAAAGGTCTTCGATTGCCGGCTGAAGGTCGGCGTGTTGCCGGCGGCAAACATGCCGTTCGTATTGCCGCAGTCGGTCTGTTGATATTCAGGTGATGCCGGCCTGACCTGAATCTCAACAGACCTCACCAACTGAGATGCGACCAAAAATCAGGCGGCCGGCGCCCTTTGCACCAGCATGTCGATGCCGAGCAGGTGCCGCACATTCGGGCGCGCCGCCACCAGATCGGCGATCGTGTAGCGCGACAGCACGGCGAAGAAGGCGTTGAGCGCTTCGCGCAATGCCGAATTCAACGCGCAGCTGTCGACCAGCGGACATTCGGCGGCGTCGTTCTCGAAGCACTCGGCCATGGCAAAGCTTTCCTCCGTCACCCGCACGACATCGAACAGGCTGATTGATTCGGCCGCGCGGCCGAGCCTGACGCCGCCATTCCTGCCGCGCACCGTTTCGATCAGGCCGTTTTCGACCAGCGGCTGCAGGATCTTGAACAGGAAAAGTTCCGATACCGAATAGGCGGCGGCGATCTCGGGGATGCGGCTCAACCGCTCGGTGTTGGCGGCGCAATACATCAGAATGCGCATGGCGTAGTTGGTCTGACGGGTAAGCCGCATTGTGTCCTCACATAACAGTGGTTGGCGTCAATATGGCCTATAGTTTGGAACAATTCCAGACTGGCGCTGCATAATAGATGAATTCCGGCGTCAAGTTTGCGTGCACGATTGCGCGCACCGGAACCAGCGGCGCGCTTTCTGGGGCAGGCGACACTAGATAAGTTCGCATACACGATCAGGAGCGGCCCATCATGTCACGACCAGCCCCGGCATTTGCATCCGTCGCGTCCGTCCGGTTCGACGCCGATGCCGACGCCAAGCTTTCGGCGCTCAGGCGCACCAAGTTCGTCGCCGCCGCAGCACTCGCGGTTTGCGTGCTGATCTTCGCGGTGGCGAAATCGCTCGAGAGCCGGCATGCATGGTTGGGCTTCGTCGCCGCTTTCGCCGAGGCGGCGACGATCGGCGGGCTGGCCGACTGGTATGCGGTGGTGGCGCTGTTTCGGCGGCCACTCGGCCTGCCGATCCCGCATACGGCCATCATCCCGGAGAACCAGAACCGCATCGCCGACAATCTCGGCCGCTTCATCGAGGTCAATTTCCTGGCGCCGGAGCCGGTGCGCGAAAAGCTCGCCGAAGTCGACTTTTCGGCGCTGGTCGCGGACTGGCTGGCCGACCCGAACCGCGCCGCCGACCTGTCGCGCTTCGTCGGCCGGCTGGTGCCGCAGACCCTGGCGGCGGTCGAGCAATCCGGACTGCGCGGCTTCGTCACCAGCCGCATGCTGGAGCAGATCGAAAAGGTGCCGCTGGCGCCGCTCGCCGCCGAGCTGCTGTCGGCGCTGACCGACGATCGCCGCCACCAGAAATTATTCGACGAGTTCACCAAGGTGGTCGGCCGCTTCCTGAGCGACGAGCAGGCGCTGGCGACGATGCGCGAGAAGATCCGTGAGGAACTGCCGTCGCTGTTCAACCTGTTTCGCGCCGACGCCTATCTGTTGAAGAAGATCATTGCGTCGGCCGGCTCGCTGCTCGATGAGGTGCGCGCCGATCCGCACCATCCGATGCGAGCCGAATTCGACCTTTTCGTCGAAACCTTCGTCGAGCGGTTGAGGACATCCAAACAATATGCCAGGCGCGCTGAAAAGCTGAAGCGCGATTTCCTTGCCCGGCCAGAGCTCAGCGCGCTGGCCGGCGATATGTGGGACAGCCTGCGGCTGTTCATCGAACAGGACGCCGAGGCGCCGAATTCGATGATCCGCGACCATCTCGCCACCATGTTCGTCGAGGTCGGCCGCCATCTTGCCGACGACGCGCAGATCAGGGCCGACATGAACCAGGGGTTCATCGTGGCGCTGGCGTCCTTCGTCGAAAGCCAGAAGAGCGGCGTGTCGAAGTTCATCGCCGACCAAGTCAAGCGCTGGGACCTCGCGCAACTGACAAAGCTTATCGAGATGAACATCGGCAAGGATCTGCAATATATCCGCTTCAACGGCATGATCATCGGTGGCCTTGCCGGGCTCGTGCTCTACACCGCCGAACGGCTGTTTCTTGTCGGCTGACTCGTCCGAATGGACCGCTGAGCTTCGCTGCACTATCTTCCGTGCAGTGGCGGCGTTCACGGCAACAGGGGGAGAGTACCAGCATGGCAAAACGACCGGAGTCCGAGTCCTTCATCGACATGTTCGGCAAATTCGGCCGCGACCTGAAGCTGCCGAATATCGATGTCGAGGCGATCCTCGCCCACCACGCCAGGAACCTGGAAGCGCTGGAGAAGTCGGCACGGGCGAGTGCCGCCGGAGCGTCGGCGTTGTTATCAAGGCAACGCGAGATGCTGCAGGACACGCTGCGCGAAATCACCGACATGGCACAAAACTACAGAGCGCCCGGCAATCCGCAGGAAATGATGCAGAAGCAGGCGGCGTTCGCCAGGAAATCCTTCGAGACCGCGCTGAAGAATGCCGGCGAGATGGCCGAACTGGCGAGGGCGTCCGGCACCGAATCGATCGAAATCCTGCGCAGCCGCATCAAGGAGGCGATGGAGGAGATCCGCGCCGGCCACGACAAGAAATAAGCTGTTCCCCAGCAGCACGCTTGCCGGCGGCGAAGACTGGCGGTTCGCGGCCGAAGATTATGGGCTGGAATCGCACTGGCGAATTGACAGGGGCCGCCCGTCGTGGTCCGGAACAGGCAAGCGATCGGGAAAGCAGGAATGACGCAGATACGGCCGAGGACGCCGCCGACCTTCGAGCAACTCAGGGCGATGGCCGGGCAGGAGTTGGGCGTTTCGGACTGGACACTGGTCGATCAGCACCGCATCGACCAGTTTGCCGAATGTACGGGCGATCATCAATGGATCCATGTCGATCCCGAGCGGGCGAAGCGGCAAAGCCCGTTCCGCACCACGATCGCGCATGGCTATCTGACCCTGTCGATCATCGGCGCGCTGGCGCTCGAGATGGGGATCGTACCCGAAAACACGCAGGCCGCGTTCAATTACGGTTTCGACAAAGTGCGCTTCGTGGCGCCGGTCAGGGTCGGCTCGCGTATCAGGCTGCGCACCACGCTGTTGTCGATGGAAGACAAAGGTCCGGGGCAATATCTAATGAAGGCCGCCAATACGGTCGAGATCGAAGGCGAGCAGAGGCCGGCGCTGACCGCCGAGACGCTCGTCATGCTTTACGCACGCCGCAAGCGGGCCGGCACCTGAGAGTTCAGCCTCAGTTTTGCGGCAGCGCAATCAACGCGACATCGCCTCTTCAAGCGCCCTGAAAACCCGGTCGTCTCCCGATTGGGCGACATTGAAGCGCATGTAACGGCTGGCCGAACGGGACAGGCTGAACGCATTGCCGGGCGCAAGCACGACATTGGCCGACAGGGCATGGCGGGCGACATCCGCGGCATCTATCCCCTCCGGCAGCCTGCACCATAGAAACATGCCGGCGGGCTGATCTATCCATGGCACGATGCCGATCGCCCTGAGGCGGGTGCCGGTTTCTTCCATGGCGCGCGAGAGCCGCGCGCGCAGCAGATCGACGTGCTTGCGATAGAGGCCGTCCTTCAGCAGCGTCAGCACCAGTTCGGATGCAAGTCGCCCGCTGCCAAACGACGTGGCGATCTTGAGATCGGTCAAACCTTCCATCCAGTCGCGAGGAGCGGCGATGAAGCCGCAGCGCACCGATGCCGACAGCGTCTTGGAAAAGCTTCCGATATGGATGACCCGGCTGAGGCCGTCGAAGGCCGCCAGCCTGGGCGCGGGCGTGTGTTCGAAGTCGGCGAAGATATCGTCCTCGATGATCGTCAGCCCCGACTGGTCAGCGAGCTTCAGCAGCCGATGGGCAACGACCGGGGACAATATCGCGCCGGTCGGATTGTGGAGCGCCGAATTGGTGATGTAGAGGCGCGGCCGGTGCTCGTTCAGCGCCTGCGCGAACAGTTCGATGTCCGGACCCGAGCGCGTGTAGGGGACGCTGATCACCTTGGCCCGATGGGCGCGCAACAGGGCATGGAAGTTGAAGTAGCAGGGATCGTCGACCAACACCGTGTCACCCGGTTCGAGCAGGAACCGGCACAGCAGGTCGATCGCCTGGGTGCCCGATTCCGTCAGCATGATCTGGTCCGGAGAGGCTTCGATGCCGTGCTCGGCCATGCGCCGCGCCAGCAGATGGCGTAGCGCCGGCAAGCCGAGCGGCGTGCCGTAGTCGGTCAGAGCGGCGTCGTCGGCGCGGGCCGTCGTCCGCAGTGCCCGGCGCAATCCAGCCTCGGGCATCCATGTTGCCGGCAGCCAGCCGCAACCTGGTTTCAGGACGCCGTCGCCCGCTTCCAGCGATTGGCGCGAGACCCAGAGCGGGTCGACGGCACGGTCAAGCCTGGGGCCGATCTCGGCCAGCGACAACGGAGCCAACGGTCCGGCGGCATAGAAACCCGAGCCCGGCCGCGAGCGGATCATGCCTTCCGCCGCAAGACGCTCATAGGCTTCGACCACGGTGGATTTGGAAACCTGCATGGCCTTGGCGAACGCCCGGATCGAAGGCAGCCGCGTTCCCGGTGTGAGGCTGCGCGCGGCGATCCTGTGCCTGATCGTCGCCATGACGCTTTCGACAAGCGTCCGGCTGCCTTCATCAGTTGTCGTCTGCTCGTCCATCCGTACTGCTCGCCCTACCATGACGGTTTTGTCAAACTGTACCTGATTGTCTCTGGCGGAGCCAGACGCCCGGCCCGATAGAGGGCGAAATCAGCGGGGCATCGATGGACAAGATGGCGAGTAGTTGGGCGGCGAGTAGTTGGGCGGCGAGTGGTTGGGCGGCGAGTGGCTGGGTCAACGGGTTCATAGGCGTGCTGATCTTCAGCGGTTCGCTTCCGGCGACGCGCGTGGCGGTGATGGATTTCGATCCGGTATTCGTAACGGTCGCCCGTGCGGCTTCGGCGGGCATCCTCGGCCTGGCGCTGCTGCTCGTTTTTCGTCAGAAGCGTCCGGAGCGGCGAGAACTGTTCCCGCTGGCGATCGTGGCGCTTGGCGTCGTGGTCGGCTTTCCCCTGCTGACGGCGCTGGCGCTCAAGCACATCACGTCGGCTCACTCCATCATTTTCGTCGGCCTGTTGCCGTTGGCGACCGCGATCTTCGGCGTGGTTCGAGGCGGCGATCGCCCGAAGCCGGCGTTCTGGCTGTTCTCGTGCCTCGGTAGCGCCCTTGTCGCCGGTTTTGCAGTCACGCAAGGCCTGTCGGTCTCGCCGCTCGGCGACATCTTGATGCTGGCCGCCATCATCGTGTGTGGATTGGGCTATGCCGAAGGAGCGGCGCTGTCGCGCAAACTCGGCGGTTGGCAGGTGATTTCGTGGGCGCTGGTGCTGTCGCTGCCCCTCATGCTGGCGCTGACGTTCATCACCATGCCGCCGTCGCTCGAAAGTGCCGGCAGGGGCGCATGGATTGGCCTGGCCTATGTTTCGCTGTTCAGCATGCTGATTGGTTTCGTGTTCTGGTATCGCGGCCTGGCGCAAGGCGGCATCGCCGCGGTCGGGCAGTTGCAACTGCTGCAGCCTTTCTTCGGCCTTGGGCTGGCAGCAGCGCTGCTGCATGAGCAGGTCAGTCCCGCCATGATCGTCGTCACCGCCGCCGTCGTGCTTTGCGTCGTCGGTGCCAAGAGATATGCGAGATAGATGCGCCGGCTGCCGGAGTTGCATGCGAACCGGGTGGAATCCTCAAGGATGCTTGGCAACGATATCAGTTCGCCCGGCAGTGGCGCGGGCTGAAAATACCGCAAGGATCAGCGCCATCAGCACCAGGCCCGTCGCCACCTGGAAGGTGACCTGCATCCCTCGTGCCGCTGCCGCAGGTGCCAACACTGCCAAGCCAGTGCCTTCCCCAGCCGATGCGAAGGCGAACACCGCGCCCATCACCGACGCACCGGTGATCAGGCCGAGATTGCGCGACAGATTGAGCAGGCCGGAGACGACGCCACGCTGGTCGGATGCGACGCCCGTCATCACGGCCGAATTGTTGGAGGTCTGAAACAGGCTGTAGCCGGTGCAGACGATGATGATTGGTACGGCATAGCCGGCAATACCGAATTCCGCCCGCGACAGAGCAAAGGTGCCAATAGCGAGATCGAACAGGCCGACGATCATGATCCGGTTCGCCCCGAAACGATCGACCAGGCGTCCGGCCGGCAGCGCCGCCAATGCGGTAATCAGAGGGCCGGTCGACAGAACCAGCCCGACCATGGCTGCGTTCAGCCCGAGCGCGCGCGACAGATAGAATGGTGCGACCACCAGCGTCGCCATCATCACCGTGGCGACGATCAGGTTCATGGCGAGGCTTGCGTTCAACGCCTGGTCGCGGAACCTCGCAGGTTGAATCAAAGGGTTCTGGACCCTTGTCTGCGCAACGACAAACAGCAGGCCAGCCACGGTTGCGGCAATCAGCAAGCCGACATTGAGAGAACCAAAACTGCCACGCCCAAGGGTCATGGCGAGCGCATAGGCGGCTAGCGTCAGCGCGAGCAAAGCCGTGCCGATCCCGTCGAAACCGCGCCGACCTGGCGTCTTTTTTCCGGCCGGCAGGAAGCGCCAGGCAAGCGCAAAGGCCAGCACCCCCAACGGCAGATTGATGAGGAAGATCGCGCGCCAGCCGAGGCCGGCAATCAACAGTCCGCCAAGGGAGGGGCCAAGCGTGGTGCCGATCGCCGACATGGCGCCGAGCAGGCCCATGGCGCTGCCGGTTTTATCCCGGGGAACTGCGTCGGCGACAAAGGCCAGCGTCAGAGCCATCATGACGGCCGCGCCGAGCCCCTGTGCCGCCCGTGCGGCAATCAGCAGCCAGAACGTCGGCGCGAGCCCGCAAAGCACCGATGCGAAGGTGAACAGGGCGATGCCGCCGAGCAATAGCGGGCGGCGACCGACTATATCGGCGAGGCGCCCGGTGCTGACAATCAAGGTGGTGATGGCGAGCAGATAGGCCAGGACGACCCATTGCACGAGCTGGAACGATGCGCCGAATGCCTGCATCAGCGATGGCAGCCCGACGCTGGCGATGCTGGTGGCGAGCGACGACAGCAGCGTTGAAAGCGACAGGCTTGCCAATGCCCATCGGGTCGAGCGTGCGCTCACCGGGGCAACTTCGGCCCAGGTCTTTTCAGCGGTCGATGCCAAGGTGAACTCCTTTGCCGGCAGCCCCCAATCGGAGCTGTCGGACGCTATTCCCTCGCATGATGTGGCGGAAGGCGCAGTATTTGCATCTTATTCGTGCATGAAACGCCACATCGCGGCCGAGCTGTGCTACGGTCCTTCCATGTCGTCGCCAGATCTCAATCTGCTTGTCGCCCTCGATGTGCTGCTGACCGAGGGCAGTGTGGCGCGCGCGGCCGGGCGGCTGCGCCTCAGTCCCTCGGCGATGAGCCGGACGTTGGCGCGGTTGCGCCAGGCGACAGGCGACCCATTGTTGGTCCGGGCCGGCCGTGGCCTGGTTGCGACGCCGCGCGCGCTCGAATTGCAGCAACAGGTAGGCCGAGTCGTTCAGGATGCGGAAGCGCTGCTGCGCCCGGCCAAGCTCCTCGACCTCTCTGCTCTCGACAAGGTCTTCACGCTGCGCGCCAACGAAAGTTTCGTCGAGGAGTTCGCACCGCGTCTTCTGACCCGTGTCGAAGCGGATGCACCTGGCGTGCGGCTGCGTTTTGCGCCGAAATCCGACAAGAACGACATCTCGTTGCGTGACGCGGCGGTTGATCTCGAAATCGGGGTTGCCAGTGAAACGAGCCCTGAAATGCGCATTCAGGCGCTGTTTCGCGACCGCTTCATCGGTGCGGTGCGAACGGGTCACAGGCTGGGCGAGGGCCCAATGACGCCGGAACGCTATGCGGCCGGCCGCCACATCAGCGTTTCGCGGCGCGGCCGCGAAAGGGGCCCGATCGACGAGGCCTTGAAGCGGCTGGGACTCGAACGGACGATCGTGTGCATGGTTTCCAGCTTCTCGGCCACGCTCGCCATGGCGCGCGCCTCCGATCTGATCGCCAGCGTCCCCGAACGGCACACGCTGGGCGCGCGCACGGGCATGTACAGCTTCCCGTTGCCGGTCGATATCGAGGAGGTCACCATTTCGATGCTGTGGCATCCGCGACTCGATGCCGATCCGGCACAAGGCTGGCTGCGAGCCTGCGTGCGGGAGGTCTGCGCGTCGTTTCGCTGATCCAGACTCGGGGCGTGATCTAGAATCTGGTCACCACGCCGATGCCTATGCCTTCGAAGCTGCCCATCGCCATCAATGCGGCCGGCGCCTCTTCGAGGCTGATCTTCTTGCCGACCAGCAGCTCGGGTTTCAGCTTGCCGGTGCGGATCATCTCCATCATCGCCTGGTAGCGGAAGGCCTGCATGCCGTGGCTACCGCGGATTTCGAGCTCGAATGCGATCACCTTGTCCATCGGTATCTGCGGCCTGGCATGGTCGCCGAGCATCAGGCCGACCTGCACGTGGCGGCCGCGGCGGCGCAGGTTTGCGATCGAGTTGAACGAGGTACTGGGGTGGCCGAGCGCGTCCATCGACATGTGCGCGCCGCCATTGGTGATCTGCTTGACCGCCTTGACCACGTTCGGCGTCTTTGCCGCGTTGATCGTCGCCACCGCGCCGATCTTTTTGGCAAAGTCCAGCTTCTCGTCCGTGAGGTCAATGGCGACGACATTGGCGCCCATGGCGCTGGCGATCATGATCGCCGACAGGCCGACGCCGCCGCAGCCGTGCACCGCCACCCATTCGCCGGGCGTCACCCGGCCCTGGTCGACGATGGCGCGGAACGAGGTGACGAACCGGCAGCCGAGGCTGGCGGCGGTGGCGAATTCCATCTCGTCGGGCAAGCGCACGAGATTGGTGTCGGCATGGTCGATGGCGACATATTCGGCGAACGAACCCCAGGCGCTGAAGCCGGGCTGGAACTGATGTTCGCACACCTGGTGGTTGCCCGAGGTGCATTCGAAGCAGCGGCCGCAGCCGACGGCAAACGGCACGGTGACGCGCTCGCCGTCCTTCCAGCGGGTCACCTGGTTGCCTGCGGAGACCACGACGCCGGCCAGTTCGTGGCCCGGCACATGCGGCAGGCGGATGCCGTCGTCGTGGCCCATCCAGCCATGCCAGTCGCTGCGGCAGAGGCCGGTCGCCTCGACCTTGATGACGACGCCTTCCGGCGAAGGCGTCGGATCCGGCACCGTCTGGATCGTCGGCGCCTCGCCGAATTTTTCGAAGACGACGGCTTTCATCGGCAGTTCCTCATCACTTCACGCAATTTGCGGCTATTCGGCATCGATCTGGTTCTCAGGCGCGGCCTTCTGGAACGCCGGCAGCGCCATGCAGGCGGCATTGATGCGCGAGATCGTCGGGTAGGGCGTCATGTCGACGCCGAAGCGGGCATTGCTGGTGACCTGTGCGACCAGGCAGATGTCGGCCAGCCCCGGCGTGTCGCCATGACAGAATGTCTTGGTCTCGGGCGAGGAAGCCAGAATCTTTTCAAGCGGCTGGAAGCCTTCGTTGACCCAGTGCCGGAACCAGTTGACGACATCCTGGTCGCCGGCGCCGAACAGTGTGCGCAGCGAGGTCAGCACGCGCAGATTGTTCACCGGATGGATGTCGCAGGCGATCATCTGCGCCAGCATCCTGACGCGGGCGCGGCCAGGCGCATCCTTGGGCAGCAGCGGTGGCTCAGGCGTGGTCTCGTCGAGATATTCGATGATCGCCAGCGATTGCGTCAGCAGCGTGCCATCGCCCAGGACCAGTGCCGGCACCAGCCCTTGCGGATTGACCGCGAGGTAGGCGGGTTCGAGATGCTCGCCGTGGCGCAAATGATGCGGCACGTAGTCGTAGGACAGGCCCTTCATCTCCAGCGCGATCCGCACCCGGTAAGAGGTCGAGGAGCGGTAATAGTTATGGAGGACGATGTCGCTCATCGGATCGGTTGGCCGATGGTCAGTTCGATTTCGCCGATGCCGTCGACGCCACCGGTGATCTTTTCGCCCGGCCCGACGGCGCCGACGCCAGCCGGTGTTCCGGTGAAGATCAGGTCGCCTGGCCGGAGTTCTACCGCCTCGCTGCAAATCGACACGATGTCGGGAACCGGCCAGATCAGTTCGGCAAGGTCGCCGTCCTGCCTGATCTCGCCGTCGACCGCGAGCCAGATGCAGCCCTTTTCGGGATGACCGGATTTTTGCGCCGGGACCAGCGGGCCGCAGGGCGCTGAACGGTCGAAGGCTTTCGACCAGTCCCACGGCCTTGCCGCCTTTTTCGCCTCGTCCTGAAGGTCGCGGCGGGTCAGGTCGACACCGACGCCGTAACCCCAGACATGGTCCAGTGCGCGCTCGCGCCGGATGCGGAAGCCGGCTCCGCCGATCGCGACGACCAGCTCGATTTCGTGATGCAGGTTTTGGGTCAGCGGCGGGTAGGGGATAATCGTACCCGAACCGACCGCCGCATCGACCACTGCGTCGCCTGGCTTGGTGAAGAAGAAGGGCGGGTCGCGCTCATCATTGCCGAGCTCGCGGGCATGAGCGGCGTAGTTGCGGCCGACGCAGAAGATCCGGCGCACCGCAAAACGCTCCGGCGAGCCGGCCACGGCCACCGACGGGGTTGCGGGCAGGGGAAGGACGAAGCCGGTCATGCACTGTCTCTGTTTCAGTGGATATGTCGCCGGCACATTCGACCGATTTGGCCGGTCGGGCAAGGCATTGCATCGCGCAAAGGCTAGGCCTGCCGCACGGTGCCGCGGAAATCGCCGGTACATTTTGCTCTGCCGGCCAGATGGCAATGTACCATTTGGGAATAAGCCGGCCACGGCGCGAAGCGCCTGCCGCCAACGCCTGAGACTGTCGACCGTTGGTTTCGGGGAACGGACGTAACAGCCCCATTCGGTCCGTCCTGTGCTTCGGGCGTGTCGTTATCTCGCACTTGCACAAAGTTCTGGTGCGCTGCAATATAGCTGGAGGAATGCGGCCTCCAGCCCGCCTTTCGCAGGTTCAATGAAGGGACCGGCATGACGGACATCTCCGCGACGCGTCTTGTCGTGTCCAGGCCTGTCGCCGATAGCTCGGCAAGAACCAGGCTTGCCTATCTCGACGGCTGGCGCGGCCTGTCGATCGCGCTGGTGCTGATCGGCCATTTCTTCCCCGTTCCCGGCATCAATCTCGGCGTCCTGGGCGTCGAATTCTTCTTCGTGCTCAGCGGCCGGCTGATGGCCGAGATCCTGTTTGTCGAATACTATCCGCTGAAGAAATTCTTCAAGCGCCGGTTCTCCCGCATCTACCCGGCACTGCTGATTTTTGTCGTCGCCGCGATGGTTGCCTTGTCCGGCACATTCATCGCCTTCAAATGGAAGGCGGCGCTGACGGCGCTGACGTTCACCTACAACTATGCCGGAATTCTCGTCACCCGCGCCGGCGCGCTCGACCATATCTGGTCGCTGTGCGTCGAAGAGCACGCCTATATCATCTTGGCGCT
Organism: Mesorhizobium sp. M0701; assembly: GCF_040320365.1. Classification (NCBI taxonomy): domain Bacteria; kingdom Pseudomonadati; phylum Pseudomonadota; class Alphaproteobacteria; order Hyphomicrobiales; family Phyllobacteriaceae; genus Mesorhizobium; species Mesorhizobium sp. M0701. Next base: position 118,744 of record NZ_JAMYPO010000007.1, on the reverse strand, counting down.
GATCAGCGTCGTCGTCTCGGGGCGGTCCCGGGTCATCATGTTGCTCGGCGCATTGTCGGTGCTGGCCATGGCAAACGGCGCCATCTCCTACCGGGTGCTCGCAATAGGCTACGAGGGCACCTATTGGCGCACCGACGTGCACATCGCCTCGATCCTGCTGTCAGCGGTGATATGCCTGCTCAAGGCCGACGACAGGCTGCCGGCGCTGCTCAAGGGCCCGCATGTCGCCTTGGCGGCCGCTGTCGTGGCGATGCTAGTGTTCATGGCTGCCGTGCCTACCCCGATCCACTATCTGGTCGCGGTGCCGCTGCTGGCGCTCGCCGTCAATTTGCTCGACTTCAGCAGCCGGTATCTGACCGGGTTTCTATCGTCCCTGCCGATGACGATGCTGGGGCTGTGGTCGTATTCGCTCTATCTTTGGCAGCAGCCCTTTTACCAATTCGTCGACATAAAAGGCAGTTCGCCGTGGTTGATGCTTGCGGCGGCGTTCGCTTGCGCGCTGTGCAGCTACTACATCATCGAAAAGCCGGCCCGCTCCTGGCTGAACCGCAATTGGTAGGGCGAACGGCGCCCGCCGTTCAGCCGGCGATCCGTCTTGCATAATACCGCACGGCTTTCCTGCCGCCGTGGATCACCGCGTCGCCCACTTCCGCAAAGCCGAGTGCGGCATGGAAGGCGTCCGAAGCCGGATTGGGTGGCTCGGCATTGACTTCGCAGGTGACGATCGCCTGGCCCGCGCGTGACGCCTGCTCGAACAGATCCTCATACAGCCGGCGGGCATGGCCGCGCCCGCGCGCTGCGGCGGCGACCACGACGCGATCGACATAGACGAACCGCGGGAAGCGCTGGCGAAACCACAGGAAGTTCGGGCTGTCGTAGCTCGCGTGCTGGTCGAAGGTCATGATGAAGGCTTCGAGCGCACCGATACGGCGCGCGTAAAACGCTTCGCCGAGCAGGAAGGACAGGCTCTCAGGTTCGAGCCATGATAATTCCGCAGCGTGCTCGTTGTTGAGCGCGAGGATGGCGGGCTCATCCTGCGGCGAAACCCGTTCGATCGGCAAACGCATTTCGATCATGTTTTTGTTCGATCTTCCAGGATCATGTCCGGGCAGCGGCGATGGTCGCCGCCACCAGCGCCTCGTCGGTCACGGTGTTGCGGTATTCGCGGTCGAGGTCGGTGCCGCCCATGCCGACCCTTGGGTTGCGGTAACGCATGGCGCTCGGCACGTCCTTGAGCGCGGCGAAGTGCATTTCGCTCAACCCGGTTTTCCTCCGCACCTTGCCGATGTTCTCGGGATCAAGCCCGCCGCAGCCGAGGATGATGATGCGGTCGCCGGCCTGCCTGACAAGATCGGCGAGCAGGTCAGCGCCCTCCAGTGCCGTGTCGCGCTGGCCGCTGGTCAGCACGCGGCCGACCTTGCAGCGGATCAGCGTCTCCAGCGCCTCGGTCGGGTCGCGGGTCATGTCGAAGGCGCGGTGGCAGGTGACGTTCAAGCTCCCCGCTGCCTGCGCCAGTTCGCTCATGCGCTGCTCATCGATCGTGCCGTCGGCATTAAGGCAGCCGATAACGACACCGGCGACGCCGAGCTCGGCAAGCGCACGGACATCGGCGAGCATCGAACGATATTCGGCTTCGCTATAGAGAAAATCGCCGCCGCGCGGCCGCACGATGACGTGGAACGGGATCGTCGCCAGCTCGAGCGCGGCGCGCACCGTGCCGAAGCTCGGCGTGATGCCGCCCTCGATCAGGCTGGCACAGAGCTCGACACGGTCGGCGCCTGCGGCTTGCGCGGCCAGCAGGCCGTCTATGCCTTCGACGCAGATCTCGATCAGCGGGAGGCGAGGGCGTTCGGTCTCGGTCATGGGCGATCCGTCGATGATTTCAGCTGGCCAGCGGTAGCATCGGGCATGGTGCGATGAAAGCCGGAAGTGTTGGCTCAACACGCGACAGGGCGGCCGGCGGTGCTCCAATTTTGCCGCTTGACACATCCATAACCGTTCAGCTATATGTCGATTCATAGCTAGCGAGTTATTGATTGATTAACAGCGCAGCCGACCGAAAGCTAAATGTGCGGCCGGCAAAAACACGCCTAAGGAGACCACCATGCAAGCACGGTTGAAAAACCCGGTGATGCTCATTCCCGGCGCCTTGCAGGCACTGCTCGCGCTGGACAAGTCGACGGAGACGGCCGACCTGTCCTATGTGACGCGCAAGCTCGTCCATTTACGCGCCAGCCAGATCAACGGATGCAGCCTCTGCGTCGATATGCATGCGCGCGAATTGAAGAAGGCCGGCGAAAAGGACGAGCGCATCTTTGCCGTGTCCGCATGGCGGGAGACACCCTACTTCACCGACGCCGAACGCGCGGCGCTGGCACTGACCGAGACGGCAACCCGGTTGGCCGACCGGCCAGACGCGGTAACGGATGCGGTCTGGGATGAAGCCGCCCGGCACTATGACGAAAAGGCGCTTGCCGCCCTGGTCGTCCAGATTGCCCTGATCAACGCATTCAACCGGCTCAACGCAACCACCAGGCAGATGGTCGGCGCCTGGGGCTGAACGGGACTCGCTTTTCGCAACGGCACGTCAGATCCGCAACTCGTGAGCGTTCGCGCGCACGAAGTCGATGAAGGCCCGCAGCTTCGGCGGTACCAGGCGGCGGCTGGGATAATAGAGGTGAAGCGGCTCGTAAGCGGGACAGAAAGGCTCCAGCACCTTGACCAGCGCGCCTGAGGCGAGAAGCGGCGCGGCGAGGCCCTCGACGGCGAAGGCGAGGCCAAGCCCTTGCGCGGCGGCGGTAATGCACAGCGGAAGCGTGTTCACGACCAGACATGCGTCCGGCGTGAATGCGACTTCGCGTCCCTCCACGATGAACTCCCAGGGTGAAATCGTGCGGGTGCGGGTGAGGGCGAATGCGATGCAGCGATGGGCGGCGAGGTCTGCCGGCCGTTTCGGTGTGCCGTTGCGCGCCAGATAATCGGGGCTGCCCACCACGACCATCTGCAGGGGCCCGCCCAGGCGCGCGCCGATCATATCTCTCTCGAGAAGCTCGCCGATGCGCAGGCCGGCATCGAAGCCGTCGGCGGCGATGTCGACGAAGCTGTCGTCGAAGATCAGACTAAGCCGCACTTCGGGATAAGCATCCATGAACGGCCGCATCAATGGCTCTATCAGCAGCGGCGCGGCGATCCAGGGCAAGCTGAGGCGCAGCGTGCCGGCGGGACGGTCGCGGCTCTCGCGCAGAGCCGCACCAGCCGCCCAGATGTCTTCGGCTGCCGGGCGCACGTGGTCGAGGTAGTGGGCGCCAGCCTCGGTCAAGCCAACGCTGCGGGTCGTGCGGTTGAGCAGCCGCACCCCCAGACGCTCCTCGAGCCCCTTGACCGCCTCACTCAACGAGGCCGGAGCGACGCCGAGCTCGGCGGCGGCGCGGGTGAAGCTCCTGGCCTCGGCGACTTTCACGAAGGCGACGATGCCGCTGAATTGGTCGAGGCGCATTGTAAGGATTTTCCAAATAGCCCTGTCGAATTCTACTGGTTTTTCCGGCGAACAAAAGGCGTCATGTTGGGTCCGACGAACGGGCCTCGGGAACGGCTCGAAAAGACAAGGAAACAGGATCGATGACCAGGCTTGCTTTACTCGCCGCCGGCACTCTTCTGGCGGTGTCTGCCGCCCCGGCGCACAGCGGGTCACTGGAAGACCGCAATATCCAGCTCATCAAAGACTATTACGCAGCTTACGCGACCGGCAATACCGAGGCCGTGCGGCCCTTCCTCGCGCCCGACATCGTGTGGCGCATTCCCGGTCATCATCCGCTCGCCGGCGACAAGCGCGGGCCGGACGAGGTGGTCGCCTTCTTCCGCGGCCTGGCCGATGGCAAGTTCAAGGCCGGGCCGATCTTCTTCCAGGCGCAAGGCGACCTCGTCGTCGACGTCCATCGCGGCTGGTCGAATGTCGGCTCAGGTCCGGAGATCGACCAGCTCTACGCGCTGATGTTTCGCATCCAGGACGGCAAGATCGCCGAGGCACAGAATTTTTTGACCGACATGTACCAGTCGGACGCTTTCTACTGGGCGCATTACCCGCTGAAGCCGCTGCCCGGCCGACTGGCTGGCGAGCGCTGAGACGGCGGTCTTTCTCGCAACGCGCCGCGCTTCTCATTCCAAGCCAAAGGAGACTTGCTATGCTTAAAACCCTGACACTTGTCGTAGCAACCACCGCCGCGCTCGCCGCCTCCAATGCCGTCGCCGTACCGCGCGTCGAGCGCGTCGCTTTTGCCTCGTACGGTGAGCAGATCATCGGCGAGCTCTATCTGCCGGAGGATATGGACGCGGCGAAACCTCGGCCGGCGCTGGTCGTGACCGGCGCCTGGATGACGGTGAAGGAACAGATGCCGGCCCGCTACGCCCGCGAGATGGCCGATCGTGGCTTCGTCGCCTTGACCTTCGATTTTCGTGGGTGGGGCGAAAGCGGCGGCATACGCCGCCAGTACGAGGATCCTAACGCCAAGATCGCCGACATCGAAGCGGCGGTCGCCTATCTCTCGCGCCGGCCCGAAGCCGATCAGGACCGCATCGGCGGGCTCGGCATTTGCGCCAGCTCCGGCTATATGGTCACCGCCGCCGCCGAAAACGCCGCGATCAAATCGGTCGCCCTCGTTGCGCCCTGGTTGCAGGATGCCGAAGTGGTCGAGCAGGCCTATGGCGGCCGGAATGGCGTCGTCAGGCTTGAGGCCGTGGGCGATGCGGCCGAGGCTGAGTATCGCCGCACCGGCAAGCAAGCGTTCTTGCCGGCCGCCAGCCTGACCGACGAGCGCGCGATCATGTTCAAGGTGCCCTATTACACCGAACCCGATCGCGGCATGCTCCCGGCCTGGCGCAACGAGGCCGATCCGGCGTTCTGGCGCGGCTGGCTGAGGTTCGACGCTATCCAGGCTGCTCCGCGCCTGCACCAGCCCTTTCTGATGGTGCACAGCGAGGCGACAATGTCACCCAATTCGATTTCTACGATCGTGCCGCGCCGGTGAAGGCCGCAAGCGATGCCGTCGCCGCGCACTTCCGCGCGACGCTGGGCAGTGCGGGGGAGGCGGGACAATGAGCCTCGTCACCCGCCGGCATGTCCTGGCCTCGGCGGTTTCCGCCGCGATGGTTTCCGCCGTCTCGGCGCCCGCCTCGAGCGCTCCGGGAGATGCGCTGACAGTCGAAGACAGGATCGCAATCGCCGAGGCAGTGGCCGGGATCGGCCTCTATGCCGATCTGCGTGAATGGAACCGGGTCAGATCCTATCTCGCGGCCCGTGTCACGACCGACTATACCAGCCTCTTCGGCGGCGAGGTCACGACCAGCGGCCGCGACGCGCTGATCGCCCAATGGCAAGCGCTGCTGCCGGGCTTCGACGCCACCCAGCACCTCATCACCAACATCATTGTAGAAGGCGGGGATAACGGTGCGGTTGCGCGCAGCCATATCCGCGCAACCCACTGGATCGGCGGTCGGTTCTGGACGGTCGGTGGCAGCTATCTCCACCGGCTGGTGCGGACGCCGGAAGGCTGGCGCGTCAAGGCAATCTCCATCCGCCGCTTGTACGAAGAGGGGGATCGCGCCGTGCTGGCCGCCGCTGCCGGCCGGGTAAAGGCGGAGGCCAAATGAGTGTTCGGGTTTGCGCATGCCCAATCGCGCGGCGAGGTTGCTCGGAGCATCGGCAACGTGAATATTGATCGAAATGTCGGGGCAGGCTTGGCGCATGCGGCATTAGTGCCGCCAACCGCGGAGACAGGACATGACCCTTTCATTGCAGGAGGTTTCCGATAGGCTTGAGATCGAACAACTGCTTGTTCGCTATTGCTATGCGGTGGACGATCGCGACTGGGAAGCCTATCGCAAAATATTCACACCCGATGCCGTGCTTGACGACACTGTAACAGGTGGAATCAGGAGCGGTGTGGATGAGCATGTTGCTTACATGAAAGGCGCCCTTTCGAAGATATTGATCTCGCAGCACGCCATTTCGACAATCCTTCTGGATCTCCGAGGGGATGAGGCCAGCGTGCGCGCGCATTGTTCATGCCCGATGGTGGTAGACCTCGGCGAAGGCAAAAGGCAGGTCTTCTTCCAGGGGCTTTGGTATCGAGACCGCGTCGTACGCACGTCCGAGGGCTGGCGCATAAGTGAACTTGTCGAGGAAGGCTATTGGAATCACAATTTGCCGGAGGGGTTCGCGTTCTGACGCCTGTTACGCGCTGTGCTGGATCCGCCCCGGACGCCGTTTTCAGACGTGGCAGCTACTGGCGCAACACCGTGTTCTTGGTGCCTTCTTCGACCTGGTCGATGACCAGCAGCTTGACCGGATCGGCGCCGACATTGGTCGCCTGATGCCACTGCCCGATCATCTCGATGATGAAATCACCTGTTTGATAGGTGTTGCTCTTGCCGGTCTCGACATTGGTGACCTGAAGCGTGCCGGCCTCGACATATGCATAGCGCGGAAACGGATGCTTGTGGACCGGCAAGGTCGCGCCCGGCGCGATCTGATAGGCCGAGACCAGGACCTGTACGTTCTTCTGCGGCAGCGTGATCGGCTGGCCGGACGCGGTCTCGGTGCGAGAGGCAAGCGGGGTCACGACAACCGGCGTGCCGCTGGCATCGAGCGCCTGGGCGTTGTTTGCAAACAGTGCAGCCGCGAGCAGCAGCGTCGATACCAAGATTTTTCGCATGATTCCCCCCGAGCTGCGCCAGCATTGCGCAGCAAGCTTTGAGGCACAAGCTTGTCTGTTCAGGAGCGCCTTATCCCGCTCTTCTGAACATGCCCGGCGTCATGCCATGCATGGCCCGGAATGTACGGGAAAAATGGCTCTGGTCGGCGAAACCCGCCGTAATAGCGGCGTCGGCGAGGCCAAATCCCTGTTCGATCAGCGCGCTCGCCCGGCGCAATCGCCGGTCGCGGATATAGGCCGCCGGCGTCAGGCCAATTACCTTGTTGAAGTCGCGGATGACCTGGAACCGGGTCACGCCAGCCGCGCCGGCAAGCCGCTTGAGGTCGACCTGCGAGCCAAGCTCGCTTTCGACAAGATCGCGGTAGAGGGAAAATCTTCGCTGCGATCCGGAGCTTTCGATCTCTTCGGCCTGTCCGCTCGAGTCGCCATGCCGAACGATCAGCCGTCGCAGCGCCACGAGCAGGGACGTCTCGGCCGTCATTGTGTCCGGGGATGTCGAGCCCTGGTGTGCTGCCATCAATGCTGCGGCGAGACTGCTGTCTTCGATAGTCGCGCGCGAAAATACTGGAGCGCCGTCGCGGCCGAGTTCGCGGGTAAGCGCGGTCATCATCGGCACCGAAGGATAAAACGTCCGGTAGGCCCAGCCTTCATCCGCCCCGCGTTCGCCGTCATGCCACTCCTCGGGATTGACGACGGTAATGGTGCCTGCCGGAGCGAGAACGCTTTTGCGGCCGATGCGAATGCGCTCGCAGCCAGAGGTGATCAGGGCGATCACATAGGTCGGGTGCGTGTGCAAGTCATAGCGGTGCCGGGTGAAGCGCGCCTCGAACAGGCCCAGGTCGGGGAAGCACGGATGGCGCCAGTATTTCCCGGTCTCTGCCGCTTCGTTTGTCCTTGCCATGGTCAATCCGGTTCAAGACGCCTCTCGCCGGGCCTTCTATGGCAGGCAAACCAAGCCGCTTTTTGTCGGCGGAAAGGAGGCATCATGTTGCATAATGACCCCGTCGCCGCGCTGACACCAGAGGTTATAGGCTGGCGGCACCATATCCATGCCAATCCGGAACTCGCATTCAATGAATACGAAACGGCGCGTTTCGTTGCAGAGAAGCTGCGCTCCTTCGGCGTCGACGAGGTGCATGAAGGGATCGGCGGCACCGGCGTCGTCGGTGTCCTGCGCAGCGGCGCTGGAACGTGCGCTATCGGCCTTCGCGCCGAGCTCGACGCGCTTCCGGTGCTGGAGAAAACCGGCCTGTCCTATGCTTCGAGGCAAGAGGGCGTGATGCACGCCTGCGGCCATGACGGCCACGCCGCCATGCTGCTCGGCGCCGCCAAACTGCTCAGTCAATCGCGCGCCTTCGACGGAGCCGTCACTTTCATCTTTCAGCCGGCCGAGGAAAACGAGGGCGGCAGCATGCGCATGATCGAGGACGGCCTGTTCAAGCGCTTTCCGGTCGAAGCGGTCTATGCGGTTCACAACTGGCCGGGCATCAGGCTGGGGACGATCGCCGCCCGCGTCGGGCCGCAAATGGCGGCCGTCGATAATTTCGAACTGACCTTTGAGGGTCTTGGCGCTCATGCCGCCATGCCGCAGCTCGGGGATGACCCGATCCTGGCCGCGGGCGCCTTCGTGCAAGCCGTCCAGCGCATCGTCAGCCGCTCGGTCGACCCTCAGAGCGCGCTTGTCGTCAGCATCACGCAGATTCATGGCGGCAATGTCGGCAATATCGTGCCGGGCAAGGTCTGGCTGCAAGGCACCTGCCGCTTCTTCGAGCACGGCCTTTCCGACCATTGCGAGAGGCTGATCGGCGAGATCGCACAAGGTATTGCCGCCGCGCATTCGCTCAAGGCCAGGCTCGACTACAGGAAGGGCTATCCGCCGCTGATCAATACGGCCGATGCGACGGCCCGCGCCGTCGAGGCCGCCGCCTCCGTCGTCGGCCGGGAGAATGTCTTGACCGAGTTCAGCCCCAGTCTCGGCTGCGAGGATTTCGCTTTCATGATCCGCGCCGCCGGCGGCTGCTATGCGTGGATCGGCGCCGGCGAGGTCGGCCCGGGCGAAGGCCTGCACGGCGACCGCTACGTTTTCAACGACGAGATCGTGCCGACGGTGATGCGCTATTACGTCAACCTCGTCGAGCAGACGCTTCCGCGGGCCGATCCTTCCACAGCAGTTTTTCCGGCGTGATCGGCAACTCCCGGATCCGCTTGCCTGTGGCGTCGAAGACGGCGTTGGCAACAGCAGCGGCAACGCCGGTGGCGCCGAGTTCGCCGATGCCTTTGCCGCCGATCGGGCTGGCATGCTCGTCCACCTCATCGACGAAGTGGATTATGATGTCGCCGGGAATGTCGGCGTTGACCGGAATGGCGACTCCGGAAAGGTTCTTCGACAGGAACCGGCCAAGCACCGGTTCGTGCCTGCTCTGCTCCATTGCCGCCATGCCCCAGCCCCAGATGATGCCGCCCGTCATCTGGCTGCGTGCGGTGCGGGGATTGACGATGCGGCCGGCGCTGTAGCTGCCCACGGCGCGACGAAGCCTGAGCAGGCCGAGCCCCGGATCGACGCCGACCTCCATGAAAATCGCGCCGAAAGTGCGCATCGCGAGGCCTTTGCCATGCTGCGCCGGATCGAACGAGCCGGAGCCGGTGATCTCGCCGATGTCGGTATGGCTCATCACGTCGGCGATCGTCTGACCGCCGGCAGCGCCTCTGCGGCGAATCTTGCCGTCCTGCATCTCGACCTCGTCCGGCAGCAGATTGGCAAGACGGGCAAGCTGCGAACGCGCATCTTCGGCAGCGGCAAGCACCGCCGCGCCCACCCCCATGGTCGATGACGAGCCATAGGTCGGTCCCGCCTCCGGCAGCTGTGTATCGCCCATTTCCATCTCAATCCTCTCCATCGGCAGGCCCAGCACGTCGGCCGCGATCTGCGGAAAGATGGTGAGTGTTCCGGTCCCTATGTCCTGGGTGCCGGTGCGGATGAGCACCGTGCCATCTCGGTGCAACCTGACCTCGGCTGCAGGCGTCGGGTTGCGGAAACAGCCCATGCTGCAGGTCGCCATGCCGTAGCCGATCAGCCAATCGCCGTCGCGTTGCGGCTTGCGCGGGCGCTCGCGCCAGCCGAACAGGCGGGCGCCTTCCTCATAAGCCTCGCGCAGCTTCTTCGACGACCAGGGCTGGCCGGTGGCCGGATCCGTGTCCGCATGGTTGACCAGACGCAGATCGAGCGGATCGATGCCGAGGCGGTGGGCGAGCTCGTCCATCGCGCTTTCGAGCGCCCAGGTGCCCGGACCCTCGACCGGCGCGCGCAGCGGCGTCGGCATGGCGACGTTTGCGCGCTCCACGCGCTGGCTGAGACGCATGGCCGGCGTGGCGTAGAGACCCTTCGAGGCTTCGGTGGCGAACTCGACGAAATCGTCGGTCACGGTGGTCAGGTTGACCACGTCCTGTTGCACGGCGGTCAGCTTGCCCGACCTGTCCGCCGCCAGCACGATCTTCTGTGCCATGCGCGGCTGATAACCGAGGCACGAATAGGCATTGGCTCGGCTTAGCGCCAGCCTGACCGGGCGCTCCATGATGCGCGCGGCGGCGGCGGCCAGCACCTGATGCGGCCAGATCCAGCCCTTGCCGCCGAAGCCGCCGCCGGTATGGCGGGAAATCACGCGGACCTTCTCGGCCGGGACATTCATGCGGGCGGCAACCACCTGGCGGACACCGTAGACGTGCTGCGTGGCGTCGTGCAGCGTCAGCTCTCCGTCATTCCATTCGGCGAGCGTCGCCGAGGGCTCCATGGCGTTGTGATGGCGCGACGGCTGCAAATAGACGGCTTCGACCGTGGCGGCGGCATCAGCAAGCCCGCGGTCGACCTCGCCCTTCGTAAACGTCGGCTCCAGGAACAGGAAGCCGCTCTCCCTCGGCACGACAGCAGCCTTGTCGATGGCGGTCCACTCGGGGGGTGCCGGCAACTCCGGCTCGGCGAACGCGTAGCGCAACGCGACGCGGCGAGCGCCGGCCTCCGCCGCCTCCAGCGTCTCGCCCAGCACAATGGCAAGCGGCTCGCCCTCGTGACGTATTTCGTCGCCCTGCATGGGCATGAAGCTCTGCGCCGCGGGCGGGCCTTCGGCTTGCTGCATCTGCGTATCGGGCTCGGCCCTTGGCGATACGAACCGGCCGAATTTGGGCATGTCCTCATGCGTGAGCACACGCACGACGCCGTTCTCGGCGAGCGCGTCGTCGACCATGATCGACGTCACGCGGCCGGCCGGAACGGGCGCGGTCACGAGTACCGCATAGAGCAGGTCGGGGGCGAAATAGTCGGCCGCATAGCGGGCGCGGCCGGTGACCTTGACGCCGCCGTCAGGGCGGGCAACAGGCTGGCTGATCATCATGACGGCATCCTCGCTGCTCTTTCGATCGCCCGCAAAGCGGCGGTCTTGGCCAGTTCGATCTTGTAGGCGTTCTGCGACAAGGGACGCGCTTCGGCGAAGGATTGCTCGATAGCGGTGCTCAACGCCTCGCGATCGCCGATTTCGGCACCGGCGAGCTGCTGGTCGGCGGCGCTCAGCCGCCACGGCCGCAGCGCGACGGACCCCAGCGCCAGGGCCGCCCGACGGATGGTTTGGCCGTCCATCTCCAGCACAGCGGCGGCAGAGACGATGGCGTACTCGTAGGATTCGCGCTCGCGCACCTTGAGGTAAGCCGATCGCGGCGCCGGCGCCGGCAGCTCGATTGCCGTGATCAGTTCGCCTTGCTGCAACACATTGTCTGCCTCGGGCCGCGTGTCGGGAAGCAGGTGGAATTCCGCTGCCGGAATGCGCCGGCCGCCGCTGCGGTGCGCGGTGACGATGACCGCATCAAGTGCTGCCAGCGCCACCGCCGGGTCGGATGGCTGGGTGGCGACGCAATCCTCGGTCCAGCCGAATATCGCGTGATTGTCGTTGATGCCATGCAATGCCGAGCAGCCGGAGCCGAGCTGACGCTTGTTGCATGGCAACTGCTCTTCGGCACGGAAATAGGCACAGCGCGTCTTCTGCAGAAGATTGCCGCCTATCGTTGCTAGGTTTCTCAGCTGCGGCGATGCGGCGTTGAGGATCGCCTGGCTCAACACCGGATAATCGCGCATCACCAGCGCATGCTGCGCGACATCGTTGAGATGCGTCAGCGCGCCGATCGTCAAGCCGCCGCCGGGCAGTGCCTCGATCTGATCCAGCCCGTCGAGGCGGGAGATATCGATGATCCGCGCCGGCCCGGCAATTCCAAGGCGCAGCCAGTTGAGCAATTCGGTGCCGCCGGCGAGAAAGGCGCTGTCGGGCGCGGCACCGGCTGCGATCGTGTCGCCCAGGCTGTCGGCGCGCGCATAGACGAATGGGGTCATTGGATCGCCCTCCCGGCCGCTGAGCGCACCGCCTCGACGATTTGCGGATAGGCCGAGCAGCGGCACAGATTACCGCTCATCCATTCGCGGATCTCGGCATCGGAGCCGGTATGTCCCTCCTCGATCAGTGCCGCCGCCGACATCACCTGTCCGGGCGTGCAGAATCCGCACTGGAACCCATCATGATCGATGAACGCCTGCTGCACGGGATGAAGCGCATCGCCGTTTGCCAAGCCTTCGATCGTCGTGACCTCGCGTCCCTCGCAGGACACGGCAAGTATCATGCAGGCATTCACACGCCGTTCGTCGAGATGCACGGTGCAGGCGCCGCACTCGCCGAAATTGCATCCCTTTTTCGTTCCGGTCAGATGAAGCCGCTCGCGCAGCAGGTCGAGCAGCGTGACGCGGGGATCGAGATCGGAAAGGCTGTGATCCTCTCCGTTCACCCGCAACCGCAATAGGTGCCGATCGTGGAAGTCCATTGGGGGTTACCTCGAAGCACATGCCGTACTCGTCGCAGGGACTCGTCCAGCAAGCAGCCACCCACCTGTCGAGGCGAAATAGGGCGGTCGATTCCGGTGAAAAGGCGCTGCCGGTCAGGGAAGGCTAAAAAACGCGCATTTGAGATTTGCGGCGGAGCGGAAAGGCCCTGCATAACTGTGGTTCACGGCCGTCCCAACATGAGCCGAATGCAGACGGTCCCCTTTAGGGACGATTACCATGAGCTGAAGTCACCTGGTGAGGTCTAAGACTATCTTTCCGGGAGCGTGGCCGGTGCGATTGCGCTCGATCGCGGATGCCAGATCGTCGAAGCCGATCACTTCTGCAATCGTCGACCGCAGCGGGCCGCCAGCGATCTCTTGAGCGATTGTGGCTAGGCGCGCGGTGTCAGGTTTGACTGACAACCAGATGCCACGACGGCCTACCGGGGCGCGCGAAACCACATCAGTTGCAGCGATGCTGGCCAGGACGCCGCCAGGCGATAGGACCGACCAAGATTTGTCTAAGACCTGGCCCCCGACAAGATCGACGATAAGGTCAATGTCGCTCGCAAGAAGCTCGAAGTTCTGCTTCTGGTAATCGATTACTTCGTCAGCGCCCAAGGCTTGGACATGGGCCACGCTCTTGGTTGAGGCTGTAGCATAGACGGTCGCTCCAGCCGTCTTGGCGAACTGGACAGCGAAGTTGCCCACCCCACCAGCCGCGCCGTGGATCAACACCCGCCGCCCCCGAAGGTCGAAATCGGCGACCTGAAGGACTTGCCATGCCGTCATCGCTGCCACCGGTACTGCCGCCGCGTCAATGTCTGACAGGACTGCAGGCGTCTTGACGAGTTTTTCGGCATTTATCAGCAAATGGTCAGCATAAGCGCCCAGGCCACCCAGCGCGGCCATGACCCGGTCTCCGACCCTCACGCCTTCGACGTTGGAGCCGGTCCGCAGCACGACCCCCGCCATTTCGATGCCAAGCGTCGCGGGCAAAGATAACTTGAACTTGTCGCGGACGTAGCCTTCACGGATTTTCCAGTCGATTCCGTTTACTCCGGCAGCCTTGACCTGGACGAGCACTTGGTCGGGACCAGGCTCGGGGGCGGATAACCAATCGACCTTCAAGCTCTCTGTGCCGCCATATGCTTGAAGACGTAGGGCCCGGCCGGAGCCAAGCGGTTCAGCCCGGCCCTGGGGCGCTTTGGAAGTCATTGTGTTGGTTCATCAGGCTTCTCCTTCCTGTTGGACGATATAGTTTGAAGCCTCTCAAGAAGAACTTCGAATTATGCAGTCCACCTCGGGTGAGAAATGTTATTCGACTGCTGGCGCTTGGGAATTTACTTGCTTGCGCTTTACGCGCTCAAAGCAGGATAGTCGGTGTAGCCCAGGGCGGTGCCACCATAGAAAGTGGCTTGGACTGCCGCATTCAGCGCCGCATTGGTCTTCAACCGTTCCACAAAGTCCGGATTGGCCAGGACCATCTGGCCGTAGGACTCCTGATCGGCCAGCCCCGAAGCTACGTCGGCGCCGATCTGGTCACGCGGACGACTTGGCCGATTGAGGATCAGCGATTGGTGCCAGAGCTTGCGGATATCGGCCAGCAGCGCCTCGTCGCCCTGGTGCATGATGTGCACGTAAGCGAGCCCGAGCTTGTCGAGTTCGGTGACCAGATAGCGGTAGAGGTCCCGCCCTTCGGCGCCTTCGTCGATCCCCCATATCGTCGTCCCGGGTGACAGGCGGATCGCGGTGCGGTCCGCGCCAATCTCCTCGGCGATCGCCGTGGCGACTTCGATGGCGAAGCGCGCTCGGTTCTCGATCGACCCGCCATATTCGTCCGTGCGCGTGTTGGCGCTGGGCGCGAAGAACTGCTGGACCAGGTAGGCGTTCGCGCCGTGAATCTCTATGCCGTCGGCGCCGGCCTCGACCGCCGAGCGGGCCGCATGGCGGAAATCGGCGACCGTCTGGCGCACCTCTTCGGTCGTAAGCGCGCGCGGCGTGGGAATATCCTGCATCCCGGTCATGGTGAACATACCCGCCGCCGGCGCGATCGCGGAGGGCGCGACCCCCTGGCGGTGATGCAGCGTATTGTCGGGATGCGACATGCGCCCGGCGTGCATCAGCTGGATGAAGATGCGGCCGCCCTTGTCGTGCACGGCGGAAGTGATCTTCCGCCAGCCGGCGACATGGGCGGGCGTGTAGATGCCCGGGGTGGTGAGATAGCCCTGGCCGTCATCCGAGGGCTGGGTGCCTTCGGTGACGATCAGGCCGACGCCGGCGCGCTGGGAATAATATTCGGTGGCCAGTTCGCCCGGCGTACCGTCGAAGCCGGCGCGGCTGCGGGTCATCGGGGCCATGACGAGGCGGTTAGGCAGAGTGTAGCGGCCGACGCGGACAGGGGTGAATAAGGGACTCATTGGGATCTCCATTTGCTGGAGCGCTTGTCCACTATTCCAATGTCGGGATAAATCCGGCAAAAGTGAAAATCAATGTTCCAAATATGGAGCAATAGCGTGAGCCACTTGAACGACATGGCGCTGTTCGTGGAGGTGGCGAGAGCGAGGAGCTTCCGGAAGGCGGCTGAGGCTCTGGGCATGCCCAACTCGACTCTGTCGCGACGTATCAGCGCGCTGGAGAAGGCGATCGGCCTGAGGCTTCTGCATCGAACGACGCGCAAGATCGAGCTCACCGAGGCCGGCCAGCTCTATTACGAACGAAGCAAGCGCATCGTCGACGAGGCACGGCTCGCACACGAGCAGCTCGCCGCGATGCTGGAGCAGCCGAGCGGTGTCCTGCGGGTCTCGCTCCCGGTCGACTTCGCCACGCTTTACCTGACGCCGATCATCGTCGATTTCGCGCGGCACTATCCCGGCATCACCTTCGAGTTCGACCTGACCCCGCGCCGCGTCGATTTGGTGGCCGAGCCGTTCGATGTAGCGATCCGCATCGGCGAGCTGGAAGACTCCAGCCTGATCGCTCGCCTGATCGGGCGCCACGCGCGCCACCTCTATGCGTCTCCTGGCTACATCGAAGCGTCCGACGAGCCGGCGACACCGGCGGATCTGGCGGAGCATGAATGCATCTGCATGCCGAAGATCTGGACCCTGCATCAGGGGATGAACAAGGTCGAAGTCGAGGTTGGAGGCCGCTTCACAGTCAACAGCGTCGGGATGATCCGCGCCCTGGCGGTCAACCACCAGGGCATCGCCCTGCTTGCCGAGAAGATCGTCGCCGAAGATTTGGCCTCGGGCAGGCTCCGGCGTGTCCTGCCCGAATGGCAGGGATCGTCGGTCAGCATTCACGCCGTCACCGAAACTCGCCTCATTCCAGCCAAGACCCAGCGCTTCATCGAATTCCTGTCCGCCAGGCTGGTGGAAACTTGACCCAGATCGTTACGCGGAGAAAAGTCGGACGGCGGCGCGCTGCATCGCGCCTCAGCGTAGAAAAGACGTTGGCTCGCCGGAGTCGATGAAGCTGAGAAATACGAATTTGCCATACCCCTACACCAGAATGCACCAGAGTCGCCAAAAATGCGCAAACGTGACCGGACGGCGCAGAAGCCCTACGCCTCGCCGGCGGGCCGACACCGACGCTCAGGGAGCGGGCCATCGCTCTACCGCGAGGGCGGGGCGAGGTGCGCACGGCTGAACTCACGGCCATCGGCATCCCCGATGCTATCTATCCAGGATGTGCGACGAGCGACTGCTCGTGAAGGTGGGTTCGGCATCACAAGGCTTCCCTGTGAGGTGAGATGGCGAGGGCCGGCAAACGGATCGATTCCGACCCTCACCGAAATGCTCGCCATCCCGGCCCGAATCAGCCTTCGCTCGGCACAGGCGTCTTGAGGAGTTGTTGCTCCCACAGGAAGGCGATGCCGCTGCCGCCGAAGTGCTGGATGAGAATCTCGGTCAGCTCTTCGACATGGTCGGTGCGCGCCCAGTCGCGCTGCCACTCGCCAGCGAGCGCCATCACGGTCATCATGTTTGCGCCAGCCGCGATCATCCGCTGGATGGCGATCTGGTGGGACTCGGTCGAAACGCCGCCCGACGCATCGGTGATCACGGACACGTCCCAGCCTTCGCCGAGGGCTTGGATGACAGGCATCGCGACGCAGACTTCGGTCCAAAGGCCTGCGATAATCAGTTGTTTGCGGCCGGTCGCCTTGACCACGTCCACCACCTTCTCGTCCTGCCAGGTGTTCACCCAAGTCCGGTCGATCACTTCCTGCCCCGGGAAGACGTCAGTGATCTGCTTGAAGAGGATGCCGCCACGACCCGCGATCACGCTGGTGAGAATGGTCGGAACATTGAAGGCTCTTGCTAGCTTCGCCAGCGCGGTCGCGTTGTTGACCACAGCTTGCGGATCGTGGCTGTTCAGGTTCGCGAGTTGGTAAGGCTGGTGGTCGATCAGAACGAGTACCGAGTCTTCAGGACGAAGAAGCGAATCAAGGCCGTTGCGAGGGGTCATCAAGACTTCCTTTCTCTGCCGCCATGGACGGCAATCTTTCTCTGCCGCTATGGACGGCAATGGGTTCACGGGAGACATGCGCCAGCGGGCGACGTTGCCTGGACGCAATTTGCCGTTCCTTTTGGTGATGCAGTAGTGCCATAATCAGGCAAGCTGTGTCGCGAAATGAGGAACGCTGAATTGGACATCGAAGATCTACAGACATTCGTCGCAGTGGCCGATGCAGGGGGCGTATCGGCCGCCGCGCGCCGGCTCGGCGTCTCCAAGTCAATCGTCAGTCGGCGGCTCTTTCGGGTTGAAGCGGAACTTGGCGTCCAGCTTCTTGCACGAACGACCCGCGGCGCCGCGCTCACCGAAGCGGGAATCGCGTTCAGAGACCATGCGGCCCGGGCCAGCGCAGAGATCGATACGGCTCGGGAAACGATTCTCCCCACCGGTGAGCTGCGCGGCCGCCTGAGGGTTGCCATGCCGCTTACTTTCGGCGCGACCCACTTCGCCCCCGTGCTCGCGGAAATGGCGCGTCTGCACCCGAAGCTTCACATCCATACTTCCTACAGCGATCGCTTCGTCGATCTCATCGCAGAAGGTTTCGATTGCGCGATCCGGGGCGCCTACCTTCAAGACTCCAACCTGATCGCGAAGCGCGTCGGGCCGATCCATGGAAAGCTTGTCGCAAGCCCGGGTTATATCGAGGTGCACGGGTCACCCGAGACTCTGGACGAACTCGTCACCCATCAGGCCCTCATGCAGGGAACGGAAGCCTGGCAGTTCATAAATGGCAGCAAGATTGTTACGGTCCAGCCGCAGGGCAGGTTCAAGGCCGATAGCGCCACGGCGCTTGCCGCCGCGGCGGCGGCAGGTCTCGGCATCGCCTGGCTCCCCGATTGCATCACACATGAATATGTGGCCTCCGGCGCGCTGGTCCCGATCATGACACGCTATCCGGTACCTCCGGGGGCCGCGTATGTCGTCCGACCGCCGGGTCAGCATCCCACGCGGAAAGTGCGGGTGCTCACCGAGATGCTGATTGAGTACTTCAAACGGAACACGGATCTTTGGGGTCTCGACAACTAGGACACGAACGGTGCGAAGCCTCCCCACCGGCAGGAGGCACGGGGGTAAATTCTCTAGGCAACGCCGCAGGCGCGACGTCCACGCGGATCATGTTCAACCGAGTAGGCGTTGAGATCTTGCCTGTGCAGATCTGGCGCGAGGCCTCTCCGCTTTGTCCCAGCGACGCCTCGCGCGCGCAGGCTCAAAGCTATGCAATCCGCCGTCCACGAACACCTCGCGCCCGTCTGTAAGCTGCTGTCGTTGAGGCAGCGACGGCAAGTAATAACGGGCGGCAACGTTCGGACGCCGCCGCGGCGAACTGAACGGCGCACTCGGGCGCGAAGCCGCCGGTCATCAGTATTTCCGCGCGGTAGCCGCCGAATAGGCGTGGGCGGGCGAACCTGCTATTCTACGCCTGATTTCATCGGTCCTCGATGCTCTGACACTCTGGAAGCAGGACTATCGAGATCGACGCGTAGGGAGAAATTGTACGCTGGCGCGCAATATCGCGCTATGGCGTAGAAGAGGCGGTGGCTCCCCGGGCCGGATTCGAACCAGCGACCAACCGGTTAACAGCCGGTTGCTCTACCACTGAGCTACCGGGGAACAGAGGCTCTCATGTGAGTGGGGCAGCCTATAGCAAACCCGTTTCGGCTTTGCAAAGAAGCATTTCGCATTTTTTCGGTGCTTTTTGGCGCAGGGCTTGCTGGCAATGGCCGGCGAGCGCCCTCATATGAGCTGTCTCTCGCATGTCACGGAACAGAAAAGGCCGTTGCGGCTTTCTCCGGCTGACGGTGCTACTGATGCAAACGGATCGACATTTCACATGACGGCAATGAGCGACGAACAGCCACCGGCCCGGAAAATCTCGGTCTTCGGCCGCCAGTTCACCATGCCGCGCTCGCGCGGCCTCCGGATTGCGATCGGCGTTGTGCTGATCATCGGCGGCATTCTCGGCTTCCTGCCGATCCTGGGTTTCTGGATGGTACCGATCGGATTGCTGGTGCTCTCCTATGAATTCGCGTTGGTGCGCCGTCACCGGCGCCGCTTCGTCGTCTGGTGGGAGCGACGGCGCCGGCCTGACTGAGATTGCCCCGCTGACGGCCGCCAGCCTGCCATATGTCGGCGAGCGGCGTCGTCCGCCCAACGTTTACCGAGGTTGGTCGAAGCAGCTCTCCAGACGTTCGCAAAGCTCCTTGAGAACGGCGGTAGCCGATGCCAGCCGCGCCCGGTCGCGCGGCGGCAGGGTGTTTGCGCCTTCTATGCTGAGGCGGTCGATGGCATAGCGCACAAGCTCTGCAGACTGCGACAATCCGCGCGACGTGCCGTCCTTCGTAGCTGCTCGACGCATGGCGGAGCCTCCTCTTTGCCCAACGTGGCCGCCGGTTTCGGGTTCCCGTCGCCCAGAATCATGCTTAACGATAAGCTAATATGTTATTGCTAAGATGGGCATTGCGTTGATAAGGCAGGGCATGGAATGTCGAGGAACCGTTGGGAATGCATGGTGGCCGCTTGACGGCATTTTCGCCGCAACCTATTGGAGCCGGGTGGAACGCCGGGAGCAATGAGGCCTCGTGGCGGAGTGGTTACGCAGAGGACTGCAAATCCTTGCACCCCGGTTCGATTCCGGGCGAGGCCTCCAATGCCCGAGCTCCCGCGCGTCAGCGCCAGGGGGCTTCAGTTCCGGTCGAAACAGCCGCGGCCTTTGCGCGGCAAGCGGATGGTTGGAACATGAGCGCTGATTTTGCCGAACGCCGGGTGAAGATGGTCGACGGCCAGATCCGCACCACCGACGTGACCAGCGCGCCGTTGCTCGAGGCGATGCTTGTGGTGCCGCGCGAGGCCTTTGTTGCCCCCGGCCAGCGCGATCTTGCCTATATCGACGAGGACATCCGCATTGCCGATACGGCCGATGGCCCGCGCTATCTGATGGAACCGTCGCCATTGGCCAAGCTGATGCAGCTGGCCGATATCGGCCCAAGCGATTCGGCACTCGATGTCGGCTGCGGCACCGGCTATGCGGCGGCGATCCTGTCGCGGCTGGCAAGGTCCGTGGTCGCGCTGGAAAGCGATGCGGCGCTGGCCGAGACCGCCACTTCGACGCTTGCGGCACTCGGTTGCGGCAATGTCACCGTGGTCCAGGGGCCGCTGCCGCAAGGCCACGCAGATAAGGCGCCTTACGACGTCATCCTGATCGGCGGCAGCGTCGGCGAGGTGCCGGCGGCGCTGTTCGACCAGCTTGCCGAAGGCGGCCGACTCGTCGCCGTGGAGGGGCAGGGCAATTCGGGCGTAGCCCGGCTTTTTTTTAAGACTGGAGGGGTTGTAACGGGAAGACGCGCATTTAATGCGGCAATTAAGCCACTACCGGGATTCGAACGCATTCCCGCCTTCGAATTCTGAGTGATTTTGCCTTGCAGCGAAGGCGCTGTCATGATCGCTTGCGTTTGAACAATCGTTGCTGATCTGCATAACCGGGTGTTTCTTGGGGGCTTTCAGCGGGGGAACGATAAAAAACGCGGCGCCGGCTGATCAGAAGGAGAAGCCAGCGTGGCGCAGTTCCCGTGCAAAACGAATGAGGGAATATAACGTGCCGTCTGTACGCAAGTTGCTTTTTACCGCTGTCCTCGTTTCGGCGACCGCGCTTTCTCCAATGGCCGCCTCGGCCGAAACCATTCTCGGGGCCCTTTCAAAAGCCTATCAGAACAATTCCTCGCTTAATTCGACACGCGCCGGCGTTCGCGTCACCGACGAGGGCGTTGCAATCGCAAAGTCCGGCTGGCGCCCGACCATCACCGGTTCCGCGGACATCGACTACACCAGCACCCATATCAATGGTACTAGTCGAACCGCGCGCATAACTACCGGCAACTTTGGCGTCCAGATCAATCAAACCCTGTTCGACGGCTTTCAGACCAGGAACAACGTCGCGGCCGCCGAAGCGCGGGTCAGCGCCTCGGTCGAGAGCCTGCGCAACACCGAAGAAAACACCCTTTTCAACGCGGCAAGTGCCTATATGGACGTCATCCGCGACCGCCAGATCGCGGTGCTGACCGAACAGAACCTGCAATTCCTGACCGAGCAGGCGCGTGCGGCGCGTTCGCGCTTCGAGGTCGGCGAAGGTACCCGCACCGACGTCGCGCAAGCCGACGCGCAGCGTGCCTCCGCGGTGGCGCAGTTGAGCGCCGCCCGCGCCACGGCGCTGGCAAGTGCCGCGACCTATCGCCAGATCGTCGGCGATGAGCCCGGCCGTCTCAGGCCGGCTTCGCCGCTGTCGAAGCTGTTGCCGTCGAGCCTCGATGCAGCGATCGCGATCGCATCGGCCGAACATCCGGCCATCCTCGCCACCGAGCACCTGGTCGACGCGGCGGCGTTTTCGGTTAAATCGGCCGAAGGCGCGCTGCTGCCGCAGCTTTCGGCTAGCGCCGGCGTTTCCGGCGACTATCGCAACACGGTTCCGGGCGTTCTTGGGGCATCGCAGGATGGCACAAGGACGTCGGCGAACATCGGCGCGACACTGACCGTGCCGATCTATTCCGGCGGACGGACCTCGGCGACCGTGCGCCAGAACAAGGAATCGCTCAGCCAGGCGCGGATCGAAGTCGACGTGAGTCGCGACCAGGTGCGCCAGGCCGTTACCTCGGCATGGTCGCAATACACCGCCGCGCAGCAAAGCGTCACGGCCAACCGGCAGGTGGTCGCCGCCGCGCAGCTTGCCCTGAACGGCGTCATCGAAGAGCGCAATGTCGGCCAGCGCACCACGCTCGACGTGCTCAATGCGCAGGCGACCCTCATCACCGCCAAGATCAATCTTGTCAGCGCCGAACGCGACGTGGTGGTGGCGAGCTATGCCATCCTCTCGGCGGTTGGCCATTTGTCGGCAGACCGCCTTGCGCTCAACGTGACGAAGTACAGGCCCGAAGAGCATTACAACGCCGTCAAGGACAAGTGGATCGGCCTGCGCACGCCGGACGGCCGCTGATCGCCAGGCCGTCTTTTCAGCCCGCGCTCGAACGACGCGCGGGCTTTCAACTCCCGACCCTAATCTGTTGAAATCCGAGATGTCGCCAGATTGGGGATTCTCGCAAGCCGTTCCGTCGGTTACGCTGTTGCCATGATTCGAATCCGGCATTGCCGGACAGGAAATCTGAGAACGAGTCACAAGGGCGGCGGATGTGACGATGGCGACGGCAAGCAGCGTACAGCGCGAACCTTCCATGGAAGAAATACTGGCTTCCATCAGAAGGATCATCGAGGACAGCGATACCGGCCGCAAGCAGCCGGGCGACGCGGACGAGCTGCGCCAGGATCTGCAACCGGCGCCGGCAGCCGGACGGGCAGCGGAGGGGGATGCGTTGCGCTCCGAACTGCGCGGCGGGCTGGAGATCGCCAAGCCGGCCACGCGCGCCGAGGTGCAGCCAACGGCCGCGCCGGTCATTGAGCCCCTGGAAACGCCGCTGCGCGCCGGCCCGGTAAAGGCAGCGGTGACGCCGGCTGAGGTGAACACCGCTCCCGCAAAGCCGGATCGGCCTGCGACAGCCAAGGCTGCCGAGACGACCGACACCATCATTGCCGATTGGCGGCGCGAGATTGCCATGGTCGGCGACGCAATGGCCAAGCCGGAGCGCGCCGAGCCACTCCGGACGCCGGACGCCGAGCCGAAAGCCGAGGTTTTCGAGAACGAGGCGACTGCTGGACCTGTGCCGGAGCCTTCGGAAATTGGCCCGGAGCCTTCGGAAAGCGGCCCGGAACCTTCTAAAATCGGCCCGGAATCTTCTAGAATCGGATTGGCGCGTCCGGCGGCCAGCGAGGCGCCGTCCCTTCGGCCGGCGATCCTTTCGGAGCATACGGGCCGGCAGGTTGCCGCCGCCTTCGGTGAGCTTTCAGACGCGTTTGCCAGCCGCAGCAAGAAGACCTTCGACGAGATGGCCGAGGAGATGCTGCGGCCGATGCTGCAGGACTGGCTGGACAACAACCTGCCGACGCTGGTCGAGCGGCTGGTGCGCGAGGAAATCGAGCGCGTCGCGCGCGGCGCGCAGTAGCAATTCGGAGAGCCGCCAACGGGCGGCGCTCGACCGGCGAATTGTCGAAGTCGGCGCTGCCCCTCATCCGCCTGCCGGCACCTTCTCCCTGTATAGTGACGGGGAGAAGGGGTTGACCGCAATTTAGGCGCCTTTTCCGCAACGTTCGTGACTGGCGAAAGCTTCAGTCAGGCGTTTTTCTCCCCGTCACTATACGGGGAGAAATGCCCGGCAGGGCAATGAGGGGCAGCGCAAACCTGAAGCGATTGCCGTGCAACATTCAGTTCCGCGAGTTGCACCGAACCATCCCGGCGCTATCTATTGGCCATGCCCTTGCGGTTGACTTGGCAACAACCTTCCGATTTACACCGGACCACAAATTCCGGACAGCGCGGACCGTTTTCCCATGCTCGAAAAGACCTACGACGCCAAAGCCGTCGAGCCGAAGATTGCCAGGATATGGGAAGAGGCCGACGCGTTTCGGGCCGGCGCCGGGGCCGAGGAGGGGGCTGAAGCCTTCACCATCGTCATCCCGCCGCCGAATGTCACCGGCTCGCTGCATATGGGTCATGCGCTCAACAACACGCTGCAGGACATTCTGGTGCGCTTCGAGCGCATGCGCGGCAAGAACGTTCTTTGGCAACCAGGCATGGACCATGCCGGCATCGCCACGCAGATGGTGGTCGAGCGCCAGCTTATGGAAAAGCAGATCCACCGCCGCGACCTGACGCGAGATGAGTTCATCGACAAGGTGTGGGAGTGGAAGGCCGAGTCCGGCGGCGCGATCCTCAACCAGCTGAAGCGGCTCGGGGCCTCGGCCGACTGGAGCCGGGAGCGCTTCACCATGGACGAGGGCCTGTCCAAGGCCGTGCTCGAAGTGTTCGTGACGCTCTACAAGGAAGGGCTGATCTACAAGGACAAGCGCCTTGTGAACTGGGATCCGAAGCTGTTGACCGCCATCTCGGATCTCGAGGTCGAGCAGCAGGAAGTCAACGGCAACCTCTGGCACTTCCGCTATCCAGTCGAAGGCATGACCTTCGATCCGGAAAATCCGAAGACCTTCATCACCGTTGCGACGACCCGCCCGGAGACGATGCTGGGTGATACGGCTGTCGCCGTCCACCCCGACGACGAACGTTTCCGGCATCTCGTCGGCAAGAACCTCATCCTGCCGATCGTCGGCCGCAGGATTCCGGTGGTGGCGGACGAGTATTCCGATCCCGAAAAAGGCAGTGGTGCGGTCAAGATCACGCCGGCGCATGACTTCAACGACTTCGAGGTCGGCAAGCGCCACCGGCTGCCGGCGGTCAACATCCTCACCGTCAATGCGGCGGTGAGCCTCAAGGACAATGAGGACTTTCTCGCCGGACTGGAAGTGACGCCGGAGCGCCAGGCCGTATGGGACAGCCTCGACGGCCTCGACCGTTTCGACGCGCGCAAGAAGATCGTCGAGTTGATGCAGGCGGGCGGCTTTCTCGAAAAGGTCGAGCCGCATCGCCACGCCGTGCCGCATGGCGACCGCGGCGGGGTGCCGATCGAGCCGTTTCTGACCGACCAGTGGTATGTCAATGCGGCGGAACTGGCCAAGCCTGCGATCGCCTCGGTGCGCGAGGGCCGTACCAATTTCGTGCCCAAAAACTGGGAAAAGACCTATTTCGACTGGATGGAAAACATCCAGCCCTGGTGCATTTCGCGCCAGCTCTGGTGGGGTCACCAGATCCCTGCCTGGTACGGGCCGGACGGGCATGTCTTTGTCGAAAAGACCGAGGAAGAGGCGCTCGGTGCCGCCGTCGAATATTATCTGGCCCTGGAAGGGCCGTGGAAGGCCTGGGTCGAGGACAAGCTTGAGAATTTCCAGCCTGGCGAGATCCTGACCCGCGACGAGGACGTGCTCGACACATGGTTCTCGTCGGCGCTGTGGCCGTTCTCGACGCTTGGCTGGCCGGACCAGACGCGGGAGCTGAAGACCTATTACCCGACCGACGTGCTGGTGACCGGTTTCGACATCATCTTCTTCTGGGTCGCCCGCATGATGATGATGGGCCTGCATTTCATGGATCAGGAGCCGTTTCATACCGTCTATGTCCATGCTCTGGTTCGCGACAAGAACGGGCAGAAGATGTCGAAGTCGAAAGGCAACGTCATCGATCCGCTCGAGCTCATCGACGAATACGGCGCCGATGCGCTGCGCTTCACCTTGACTGTGATGGCAGCGCAAGGGCGCGACGTTAAGCTCGATCCGGCCCGCATTGCCGGTTATCGCAATTTCGGCACCAAGCTGTGGAACGCGACGCGCTTCGCCGAGATGAACGAAGTGGCGCGCGACGACGATTTCTGGCTGCAGGACGCCAAGCTGGCGGTCAACCGCTGGATCTTGACGGAGCTGACGCGAGCCGCGCGGGACATAACGGACGGTATCACCTCATACCGCTTCAACGAGGCGGCGGGTGCCGCCTACCGGTTCGTCTGGAACCAGTTCTGCGACTGGTACCTGGAACTTTTGAAGCCGGTGTTCATGGGCACCGACGAGGCCGCCAAGGCCGAGAGCAGGGCATGCGTCGCCTTCGTACTCGACGAGATCTACAAGCTGCTGCATCCGATGATGCCGTTCATGACCGAGGAACTGTGGGCCGAAACCGCCGACGAGGGCAGGCAACGGCAATCGCTGCTTTGTCATGCGGCATGGCCGTCGCCCGACTTCGAGGACGAGGCGGCCGCCGCCGACATCAACTGGCTGGTCGACCTTGTCTCCGGCATCCGCTCGGTGCGTTCGGAGATGAACGTGCCGCCGGCGGCTATCGCACCGCTCGTGGTGATCGGCGCCAACGACGCGACACACGAAAGGCTCGAGCGTCAGGGCTCGGCTATCAAGCGTCTGGCGCGGGTCGGCGACATCTCGCTCGCCGAGGCGCCACCGAGGGGATCCGCCCAGATCGTGGTCAACGAGGCGACGATCTGCCTGCCGCTCGGCAGCCTGATCGACCTTGCCGCCGAGGCAGCGCGCCTGCACAAGGAGCTTGCGAAGGTGACCGAGGAAATAGCGCGGCTCTACAAGAAGCTGTCCAACGAGAAATTCGTCGCCAACGCGCCGGAAGAGGTGGTGGAGGCCGAGCGTGAAAAACTCGCCGAATATCGCGAGGCGCAAGAGAAGCTTTCGGTGGCATTGGCGCGGGTGCGCGATGCCAGTTGATCGAACAGATTGGGCCTGTTGGCCGCAATAGATTCGCCGGTCACGAATCTGCCTTCCAGACAGGCCGCCTGCCACGAAAACGGGCATTCCGCAGCGTAAATCTTGAGGCAAACTGAATGTTTTTGCCCCATTGTTGCCGTAATGTAACAATGGCTGACTGGGCACGCAAAATGCCCTGTTTTGTATTGATTTAGGGGTTTTTCCCGAGTTTTCTCGTCGATCTGTATTGTGGCGGCCATTTTCCCACCTCGGTAAGAAGGCCGACACCTTGTCGGAAATGCGTTCAGCCAAGCTGTACATGTACGCACGGCGAATTCGTTGTTGCGCCGTTAACCTGAATTGGTTCTAGCTTGATGCAAGGATATTTCGGGGAGGAGATTCATGTGTTATTCGCGTCTGAAAGTGCTGCTGGGCGCGGGAGCTTTTTCGCTGGCTTTGGCTGGGACGGTGCAAGCCGGGGGCTTTGACCGGGGCGGCGTTAATATCGACCAGCTGTTCGACGCGGCGCCATATTCGTTCGACGCAGGCGTCACCTATGTTTCGCCACAGCGCAAACTCAAGAATGTGCAGCGCCTCGATGGCTCGGGTTTGTCGACATCAGCGGTGGACGTTGGTGGCGACTATGCGGTGCCGCATGTCGGCATCAAGGCCAACATCTTTGAGCCCGTAGACTGTCTTGCCACCTATACGAGACCGTATGGTGCGGACGCGAATTTCGGCATGAACAACGCCTATTCGCCGACAGCGGTCAAATACGCCGTCGACACAGACGATTTCGGTCTCACCTGCTCCTACAAGGTGAACGTCGGCAAGGGCGCCATACGATTCATCGGCGGTGTCTCCTACCAGCAGGTCGACGCGTTTCTGTCCCGCCAGACACTGCTCGCCTTCGGCAATACCGGCCTCGGCGTATTCAAGCTATCCGACGAGGCATGGGGTTGGCGTGCGGGCGCCGCCTATGAGATCCCCGAGATCGCCCTGCGCGCCAGCCTGATGTACTCTTCAAGCTACAAATATGACGGGCTATCGGGAACCGTCGACACTACCGGCTTCAGGGGCGCCTTTCCGGCGGATCTGATTCCCGGCTCTACCGGCGTGTACCCAGTCTCGGCGTCAGCTGAGATACCTCAGGCTCTGGAATTCAAGCTGCAGAGCGGCATAGCTCCTGGCTGGCTGGCCTTTGGTTCCATCCGCTGGCAGGAGTGGAGCAAGCTTGGCGTCATTGCCATCAATGGCGTGCGCAGTCCGGTAACCGGTTTGCCCTCGCCCGTTTCATTCGACCTGCTGTATCGCGACGGCTGGACGGTCACGGGCGGTATCGGGCACAAGTTCACCGATCAATTGTCGGGCGTGGTTTCGCTGACCTGGGATCGCGGCACCTCGACGACCTCCGGCTATCAGTCGGATACCTGGGCCGTTGCCAGCGGCGTCTCCTATTCGCCGAACGACCAGATCGAGGTCAGGCTCGGCGGCTCGATCGGT
This sequence comes from Mesorhizobium sp. M0701, assembly GCF_040320365.1. Lineage (NCBI taxonomy): Bacteria > Pseudomonadati > Pseudomonadota > Alphaproteobacteria > Hyphomicrobiales > Phyllobacteriaceae > Mesorhizobium > Mesorhizobium sp. M0701. The sequence continues at coordinate 90,968 of NZ_JAMYPO010000007.1, read as the reverse complement.
GTGCTGACGAGCGGGTCATCGACTTTCAGCGGTGTCGGCGACGTGGCAAATGCCGTTACCTATACCTACGGCAACGACCTGCTTCTCGCTGGTTCGGCTTCCGTCAAGATCAAGTTCTAACTATTAAATTTTAAACGACAAAACGGCCGGGCACTGCCCGGCCGTTGGTTGGATGCGTGGCGTCCGGCATTCGGCCGGCGCAACAATTGTCCCCATGATGTTCGCTTCTGTAATTGTGACGTTTTGGCAACAGTTTCTGAACAACCCTCGCGTCGCCCGGCCGCCCGGGAACATTGCCTATTTCCCGCCATAAACCCGGCGCACCTCGAACCTGTCTCGGGACATGCGCCAAAAGGCTAGGCGAAGAGGCAGGCCGCACCGCCCGCGGCAAGGACGAGTATGGACGCCAGAGCGATCTCCAAGGCCAAGCTGCCGAGCCGCCACGTGACCGTTGGTCCCGAGCGGGCGCCGCATCGCTCCTACCTTTATGCTATGGGGCTGTCGGCGGCCGAGATCGCGCAGCCTCTGGTCGGTGTCGCCAGCTGCTGGAACGAGGCCGCGCCCTGCAACATCTCGCTGATGCGCCAGGCGCAAGTGGTCAAGAAGGGCGTGGCGGCCGCCAACGGCACGCCACGCGAATTCTGCACCATCACCGTCACCGACGGCATCGCCATGGGTCATCAGGGCATGAAGTCGTCGCTGGTGTCGCGCGAGGTCATCGCTGACTCGGTCGAGCTCACCATGCGCGGCCATTGCTACGATGCGCTGGTTGGATTGGCCGGTTGCGACAAGTCGCTGCCCGGCATGATGATGGCCATGGTGCGCCTCAACGTACCGTCGATCTTCATCTATGGCGGCTCGATACTGCCCGGCAGCTACCGTGGCCGGCAGATCACCGTGCAGGACGTGTTCGAGGCGGTCGGCCAGCATTCGGTCGGCACGATCGGCGACGCCGAGCTGCTCGAGATCGAGCAAGCCGCCTGTCCGTCGGCCGGCTCCTGCGGCGCCCAGTTCACCGCCAATACCATGGCCACCGTCGCTGAGGCGATCGGCCTGGCGCTGCCCTATTCCTGCGGCGCGCCGGCACCCTACGAGATGCGCGACCGCTTCAATTTCGCTTCCGGCGAAAAGATCATGGAGCTGATCGCAAGGAACATCCGCCCGCGCGACATCGTTACTATAAAAGCGTTGGAAAATGCCGCGACCGTGGTCTCGGCCACCGGTGGCTCGACCAACGCGGCGCTGCATCTGCCGGCGATCGCGCACGAGGCCGGGATGAAGTTCGATCTTTTCGACGTGGCCAAGATATTCGAGAAAACACCCTATATCGCCGACCTCAAGCCGGGCGGCAAATACGTCGCCAAGGACATGTTCGAGGCCGGCGGCATTCCGCTCTTGATGAAGACGCTGCTCGACCATGGCTATCTTCATGGCGATTGCCTGACGGTGACCGGCCGCACTTTGGCCGAAAATATGGAACATGTTTCCTGGAATGACAGCCAGGATGTGGTCCGTCCCGCCAACAGGCCGATTACCCAGACCGGCGGGGTCGTGGGCTTGAAGGGTAACCTTGCCCCCGAAGGCGCGATCGTTAAGGTCGCAGGTATGGCGGAGCTCAAATTCTCGGGTCCGGCACGCTGCTTCGATTCGGAAGAGGAATGTTTCGAAGCGGTTACGCATCGCAACTATAGGGAAGGCGAGGTTCTCGTCATCCGTTACGAGGGTCCGCGCGGCGGCCCGGGCATGCGCGAAATGCTGTCGACGACGGCGGCTCTCTACGGCCAGGGCATGGGCGGCAAGGTGGCGCTCATCACCGACGGGCGTTTTTCGGGCGCAACGCGCGGTTTCTGCATCGGCCATGTCGGGCCGGAAGCGGCAGTGGGCGGCCCGATCGGGCTGCTTAGGGATGGCGACTTGATCTCGATCGATGCGGTGAACGGCACGATCGAGGTTGCATTGTCCAAAGCCGAACTGGCGGCGAGGGCAAAAGCATGGAAGGCGCGCACGACCGACTATCAGTCGGGCGCGATCTGGAAATACGCACAGACGGTCGGACCTGCCCGCGACGGCGCGGTCACCCATCCCGGCGGTGCCAAAGAAACACACTGCTATGCGGACATCTGAGTTGTTGAGGTCGTCTGTTCTTTCGGCACTGGTTGCGCTCGCCACGTTTGGCGCGACCTTGGGCGCCGTCGGCCAGGCCATGGCCTTCGACGACAAGGTGTTCGACGACAAGACCGGCGTGAAGCCGCAGTCGAGCCCGTGGGCGGTGTTCCAGTTCGGCTTTTCCGCCTACAAGAACGGCCATAAGGAGCAGGCCGCGGAAGCCTATAAATATGCCGCCGAGAACGGCCAGATCGGCGCCACCTGGAAGCTTGCGCGCATGTATGCCGAAGGCGATGGCGTGGCGCGAGACGACTACGCGGCGTTCAAGTTCTTCAGCGAGATCGTCGACCAGGATGTCGAGCCCGGTTCGCCCGAGGAAAGCTATGTTTCGGACGCGCTGGTGGCGCTTGGCGACTATCTGAGGAAGGGCATTCCCGGCAGCCCCGTCGAGGAGAACGAGGTGGCGGCCCAGGAATACTACATGCGTGCCGCTGCCAACTACCGCAATCCGAACGCCCAGTTCGAGATGGGCCAGATGTTCCTCAAGGGTGAGGGCGGCGTCAAGGCCAGCGTCAAGCAGGCCGGACGCTGGTTCCAGCTGGCGGCCGAAAAGGGCCATGCGGGCGCGCAGGCGACGCTCGGCAACCTGCTCTTCCAAAGCGGCAAGATCGTGCGGGGGCTGGCGATGATGACCGCGGCGCTCGAACGGGCCTCACCCGCCGACCAGCCATGGATCCGCGGCATGCAGGAAGAAGCGTTTGCGGCCGCCGGCGAAGCCGACCGCCGCACCGCGATCTCGCTGGCCGACGACATCCTCACCAAGGGTGGCGGCGACCAGTAGGTCGGCAGAATTTCCGTTTTGAAATCAATTGTCGGTCGGTTCCGTCGGCATGCCGCTGGGCGCCGGTGTTGAGATCGGCGTGCCCTGCAGATGTGGGGCCAGCGTGTTCTCCGGGCAGCCATCCCGCTGCTTTGTCCAGGACGTGTTGTTGAGCACCATCTCGCAACGGGCGAGGTAGCTTTGGCCGGCAAGCGTCAGGCAGGCGACCCGGCCGATCTGGAATGATTTGCCGTTAGCCAGGCACTCTGCATCGGCAAAAGCCGGCGTCGCCACCGCCATCGCAAGCGCGCAGCCGATCGGGCAGAGTGCAAATCGAGTAGTCATGGGAACCCCAGCCACCATGATGATTTCTCATCAAGCGCGCGATTTGTGGCGATAAGAGGTCAACTTATCAATGTGCCGCCGGACAGCAGCTCCGGTCAGGCCGGCTGCAGCGCCAGATCGATCGCCACCGGCACGTGGTCGGAGGGTTTTTCCCAGGCGCGCACCTGTTTTTCGATCGAAGCCGAGGAAAACCAGTTGGCGGCTTCGGGCGACAGAAGCAGGTGGTCGATGCGGATGCCGTTGTTCTTCTGCCAGGCGCCGGCCTGATAGTCCCAGAACGTAAAAATGTCCGGGGCGTCGGTGACGGCACGCACGGCTTCGGTGAAGCCGAGATTCTTCAGCCGCCGGAACGCTTGCCGCGTCGCGGGCTGGAACAGTGCATCGCTTAGCCAGTTTTCCGGATACTTCGCGTCGATCGGCTCGGGAATGACATTGTAGTCGCCGGCCAGGACCAGTGGCTCTTCCAGAGCAAGCCGCTGCTCGGCCCAGCGCTCAAGTCGCGCCATCCAGGAAAGCTTGTAGGAGAACTTCTTCTCGTCGTCGATCGGGTTGCCGTTCGGCAGATAGATCGAGGCAACGCGCAAGGCGCCCTTGTCGGTCGAGAACACGCCCTCGATGAAACGCGCCTGCTCGTCGGCATCGTCGCCCGGCAAGCCGCGATTGACCTCGTCGAAACGCAGCTTCGACAGGATGGCGACGCCGTTGAAGCCTTTTTGGCCGTAAGTCTCGACATTGTAGCCGAGCGCCTCGATCTCGGCGCGGGGAAACTGCTCGTCGACCGTCTTGATCTCCTGCAGGCAGGCGATGTCGGGCGCGCTTTCCGTCAGCCAATGGGTCAAATTGCCGATGCGGGCGCGAACGCCGTTGATGTTCCAGGTGACGATTTTCATGGCGGCCTCGATAGGCTGGTGGTCCGGAGACTAGCGATCCGGTGGATGACGTTCGACAAGGCCGATCGTATTGCCTGCCGGGTCCTTTAGGAAGGCCATCCATTCGCTTTCCCCCGCCTGGCCGAACAGGCCTTCGGTGTCGCGATGGACGAGCGCCGGCGGCGCGGTGAAGGGAACACCGGCGGCCCTTGCCGAAGCGTGGAACTCGTCGAGGCCCGATATGTCGAGATAGACGGTGCCGGCAGGCAGGCCGTCGGTGAAAAGCAGGCGCACGTCACCGGCCATGATAAAGGCGATGCCCGGCGGATCGAAACGCGCATGCAGGTTCATGCCGAGCACCTCGCGCCAGAACGCCAGCGTCGCATCGAGGTCGCGCCCGGCGGAAAGCGCGACCTGACGGACCGCGCCGATGTCGGGCATTTCTAGATCGAGAAGCTAGTGCCGCAGCCGCAGGAGGCGACCGCATTGGGGTTTCTGATCTGGAACGACTGGCCCATCAGATCGTCGACGAAATCGATCACCGAGCCGCCCATATAGACCAGCGACAGGTCGTCGATCAGCACGGTGGCGCCGTCCTTCTCGATGGCGACGTCGTCGTCATTGCGCCTGTCGACCAGGTCGAACTTGTAGGAGAAGCCGGAACAGCCGCCGCCCTCGACCGAAACGCGCAGCGCCGTCTTGCCGGCTTCGCTCGCCACAATCTTGGCGATCCGCCTGGCGGCGGCGTCGGTCATCTCGACTTTCATGGCGGTCTTGGCATCAGCGCCCATGGGCGTCACCTTGCTTTCGGTTTTGTATGATAGGTATGAAGCGCGACGGGGCAAGTCAACTGCGGCATACGCTATGACCAACGAGTTGGGCGACATCGGATTCGGCTATCGGCCGCGCGCGGCCTATGCCAGCGAGCCGGCGAAGTCGCGCGGGCGGCTGTTCGACGAGGTGGAAAGCCCGACGCGCACGCCGTTTCAGCGCGACCGCGACCGCATCATCCATTCGACGGCGTTCCGCCGGCTGAAGCACAAGACGCAAGTGTTCGTCGCACACGAAGGCGACCATTACCGCACGAGGCTGACGCATTCGATCGAGGTCGCGCAAATCGCACGCGCTCTGGCGCGGGCGCTGCGCGGCGACGAGGACCTGGCCGAGGCGGTGGCCCTGGTGCACGACTTCGGCCACACGCCCTTTGGCCATACCGGCGAGGACGCGCTGAATGAAAAGATGGCCGCCTGGGGCGGCTTCGACCACAATGCGCAGTCACTGCGTGTGGTGACGCGGCTGGAGCGGCGCTATGCCGAGTTCGACGGGCTGAACCTCACCTGGGAAACGCTGGAGGGGCTGGTCAAGCACAATGGCCCGCTGACCGATGCCAAGGGGAAAGGGCTGAAGGGACCGGTGCCGCAGGCTATCCGCGACTATTCCGAACTGCACGACCTCGAGCTCGATCGCTTCGCTGGTATCGAGGCGCAGTGTGCGGCGATTGCCGACGACATCGCCTACAACACCCACGACATCGATGACGGCTTGAGGGCAGGGCTGTTGAGGCTGGATCTGCTGGAGGGCGTCTCGCTGCCGGGGTCGATCCTCAAGGGCGTGCGTCAGCGCTATCCGGCGCTCGATGACGTACGCACCGGCCACGAGCTGATGCGCCGGCAGATCACCATCATGGTCGAGGACGTGATCGTCTCGACGACAGCCAATCTGGCGCGCATCAAGCCCGGCAGCGCCGAAGCGGTAAGGGCGGCCGGCGAGCCGATGGTGAGCTTCTCCGCCGAGACGGCCGTATTGGAAAAGGAGCTGAAGGCCTTTCTCTACAAGCACCTCTACCGGCATGCGGAGGTCATGCGGGTGCGCGCCGATGCCGACCAGATCGTCAGGGACCTGTTCGACGTCTATTTCGCCGATCCGCGCGCTATGCCGGATGGCTGGCGCGAAGGGCTCGACCGGGCAGAGGACCGCGTCAAGGCGCGCAGTGTTGCCGATTTCCTGGCCGGCATGACGGACACTTATGCACTCAAGGAACACAGGCGTTTGTTTGACCATACGCCGGATTTGAGCTAGGGCGGGCGCGATTTTGCCGGCCAACGAGCCGGATCCCTGCAAAACCGTCAGAGCCACAGCAATGAACATCTTCGCCGATTTCAACGCGCGAATCATAAAGGCCGTCGAAGCGCTTGATTTGAAAGACAAGGATGGCGTGTCGCCGGACCTGTCGCGCATCGCCGTCGAGCCGCCGCGCGATGCCAGCCATGGCGATCTCGCGACCAACGCAGCCATGGTGTTGGCCAAGCCGACCGGCCAGAACCCGCGTGCGCTGGCCGAAAGGCTGGCCGAGGCGCTGCGCGCCGACGAGGATATCGCGGCCGCCGAGATCGCCGGCCCGGGCTTCGTCAATCTCAGGCTCAAGGACGGCTTCTGGCAGGCGCATCTGACTGCGCTGCTTGGCGAAGGCCGCAACTATGGCCGCTCGACTATCGGCGGCGGCAAGAAAACAAATGTCGAATATGTCTCGGCCAACCCGACCGGGCCGATGCATGTCGGCCATTGCCGGGGTGCCGTGGTCGGCGACGCGCTGGCCAATCTGATGGCCTTCGCCGGTTACGACGTGACCAAGGAATACGTCATCAACGATGCCGGTTCGCAGATCGACGTGCTCGGACGCTCAGTCATGCTGCGCTACCGCGAAGCGCTCGGCGATGAGATCGGCGAGATTCCGGCCGGGCTTTATCCAGGCGACTATCTGATCCCCGTTGGTCAGGCGCTGGCCAGCGAATTCGGCCGCTCCCTGCTGCAGATGCCGGACGAAGAGGCGCTTGCTATCGTCAAGGACAGGACGATCGATGCGATGATGGCGATGATCCGCGAGGATCTGGCGCTGCTCAATGTGCATCACGACGTCTTCTTTTCCGAGCGGACGCTGCATGCCAACAATGCGAAGAAGATTCGCTCGGCGATCAACGACCTGACGCTGAAGGGCCACATCTACAAGGGCAAGCTGCCGCCGCCCAAGGGCGAGAAGCCGGACGACTGGGAGGACCGCGAGCAGACGCTGTTCCGCTCGACCGCGGTCGGCGACGACATGGACCGGGCGCTGGTCAAGTCGGACGGCACCTTCACCTATTTCGCCGCCGATGTCGCTTACCTCAAGGACAAGGTCGATCGCGGCTTCGTCAACCTGATCTATGTGCTTGGCGCCGATCACGGCGGCTATGTGAAACGGCTGGAAGCGCTTGCCCGGGCGATTGCCGGCGACGAGGTCAAGCTTACCGTGCTGCTTTGCCAGCTGGTGAGGCTTTTTCGCGCCGGCGAGCCGGTGCGGATGGGAAAGCGAACTGGGAATTTCGTCACTCTTCGGGAGGTCATCGAAGAAGTTGGACGAGATGCAGTTCGCTTCATGATGCTCTACCGCAAGAACGACGCGCCGCTCGACTTCGACTTCGCCAAGGTGACCGAGCAGTCGAAGGACAATCCGGTGTTCTACGTGCAGTATGCCTCGGCGCGCTGCCATTCGGTATTCCGGCAGGCGAGCGAGCAATTGGGCGAGGCCATGTTCGACCGCAACCAGCTGGCCGCCGAAGTGGCTTTGCTGACCGATGAGGGGGAGATCGGCCTGATCAGGAAGCTCGCCGAATATCCTCGGCTGATCGAAGCCGCGGCGCTCGCGCTCGAGCCCCACCGGCTGGCATTTTACCTCTACGAACTCGCTTCCAGCTTCCACGGACACTGGAACCGGGGCACCGATAATCCCGACTTACGTTTTGTTAAGGTTAACGACCGACAATTGACGCATGCCAGACTAGGGCTGGTGCAGGCTGTTTCGGACGTTTTGACGTCCGGCCTGACGCTGATCGGAGCCAATGCGCCCACCGAAATGCGTTAGGTTTGAGTAAAAAACCTGTCACCTTTTGCCCACATTGCGCTGGTAAGGGCCAACCCTACGCGACGTCCATGGCGTCCGAATGAGTGCGAGTTCGGGAACAATAATGGCAGACAGAACCCAGCTGAGAGCAGCCGACCACAACGACATCGCCAACGATGATCCGTTCGCGGAACTGACCAGGATCATGGGGTTCGACCCGCGCCAGCCGGTCAAACCGCAAACGCCGGCCCAGCCGAAAACCGCTGCCGCCGAACCGTCGGTGGACGAGGGCGATTTCGAGATCGATCTCGAGAAGGAGTTGATGGGCGAATTCGGCGCCGACGCCAACGACAATGCTTCCCCTGCCAAGCTTCGCGAGCCGACACCCGAACCGGCCGCCGCCGACGAAATGGAGGACGCGCTTGCTGCCTCGTTCGAACAGGATTTCGCGTTCGACGACAGTGCGGCGGATGACGCTGCTCCTGTTGCGGCCGCTCCTGTTGCCGACGAAATTGCCTCCGGCCCCGAAAGGGCGTTCGCTCCCGCCGTCGAGCCGGAACTCGACGACGAGTTCGATAACGCCGTCGCCGGCTCGCTCGAAGACGTGTCGCCGTTCGAGGACGACCTTTCGAGTGACGACGAACTTGCCGCCTCGCTCGACCAGGATTTTCGGCACGACGACGGTGTGACGGCCAAGATCGCGGTGACCGGCGAGGATGAACCCAGGGCCGCAGCCGAGGCGATCGAGCCGGTCGACGAGCCCGCCTTCGACGATGAGTTCGACAGCGCCGTGGGAAGTTCGCTCGAAGACGAGCTGATGCTCGAAGAGCATGAGCCGATGGAGCAGACCGTCGCCGTTGAAACCGCCGCGCAAGCGGCCGCGTTCGATGACGAGTTCGACGATGCCGTTGCAAGCTCGCTCGAAGACGAGCTGATGTTCGACGAGCATGAGCCGGCGGAAAACGTCGCCGCCCCGGCATCGCCGGTTGAGGCGGCCGATGAGGATCTTGCCGGCCATTTCGATGATGCCATGGCCGATGTCGACATGGACTTCGACGTTCGCCCGAACGAGCCTGCCGAAATCGAAGAACCAGAGTTTATCGAAGAGCGGTCGATTGAAGAGCCAGAGGCCGCCCGGCTTTCCGGCACGGCCGCTGAAGCGGCGTTCGACGACGATTTCGATCTGAGCTTCGACGATGCGCCTGCCGAGGAAGCCGAAGAGCCCGTGGCGCAAGGTGCGGCCGAACCAGTGGCGCCGGCCGCTGTCGTCCCGACGGCCCCAGTGGCTGAGGAACGCAGCCTGGAAGACGAACTGAACGCGCTGCTCGGTGCGATGAGCACACGGCCGGCACAAGCGGTCAACGAACCTCAGACAAGCCCGCAGACTGCCCAGCAGCCTGCCCAGAAGCCCGTGATGGCTGTTCAGCAGCCCATTGCGCCGGTAATTCAGAAGCCAGCAGTGGCTGCTGAACAGCCAATGGCGGCGGTCAAAGACGTCGCCAACGAACCGGTGCATGCTGTCGACGAGCTGGATTGGGAACTCGACGAGCACGAGCCCGCCGAGCCGCCGCAGTCCAGTGCCGCCGATGACGCCGATCTTGGCAGTGTCCTCCTCGATGAGCTTGAAGGCGAGAATTTCGGTGTTGAAGCCGCTGCCGGACCCGCGGATGATCTCGACAGCGATGCGCTCGATGCCGACTTCGCCAGGAATATCGGCCTGGATCACGATTCGGCCGACAAGAGTGCGGCAGCTGCTGCCGAAGAAGACCCGCTCGATGCGCTGAACTGGCTGACGACACGCGCCACACCGCCCGAGCCGGCCCGCTCGTGGAGCCGCGTGACACCGGTCGCACAGCCTCAGCCCGCTTTTGCAAGCCAGCCGATGGCTTCGGCGCGTTCGGCACCACCGCCGCAGCCGGCTGCAACGCCGTCCTATCGGGCCGCACCGCTCGAAGAGAGGCCGTCCTATGAAGGCCAGGCATCCCGTGAAGAGAGGCCGTCCTATGAAGATCGGCCCGCCTACACGGAAGCTGCACCAACCTCGCATCAACAGCCTTCCGCCTATGACGAGATGCCCGATGTCGAGACGGTCGACGTGCCCGAGCGCGTCGTGGCGCTGGCGGACGATCTCGACATTCCGGAGCTCAACTTCGACGATGACGAGCCGGTGGCGCCCGCCTACGACGATCTCGATGCCGATTTTGCCAGCCTTCTCACCGAAATGAATGCCACGGATATAGCGCCTGCCCCGGTGCGCAGTGCTGGCTATGACGATGAATTCGATGCCGGCTTCGCGTCTGGCTACAAGCAAGATCGCGGCGAGACGCGCGCCTATGGCGCCAAGCCTGCGGAAGCCCCCGTCAGCGCGGCGGCCGCTTCCTATGCCGATGCAGCGGACGGTTTCGATCTGGGCCAATTGCCCGATGGCCAGCCGGTTTCGCAAGCCGACGATTTCACCTTCGATGAGCTCGACTACGATCCCGAACTGGACGAGGAGATGTCGGTTCCGGACCTTGCCGAGCGCGGGGCCGAAAGGCAGCCGCGCAGGCGCGGGCTGCTGATAGGTGCGGTGGTCGGCGCCGTGGCGATCGCCGGAGGCCTTGGCGCCTTTGCGTTGACCCTCGGCGGCAAGAGCGGCGGCGATGCGCCGGTTATCGTCAAGGCCGACAACAGGCCGATCAAGATCAAGCCGGAAAATCCAGGCGGCACCGTCGTGCCGAACCAGGACAACAAGGTTTATGACGCTGTGGTCAAGGGCGCCAAGCCCGCCGAGCCGGTTCAGCAGAAGCTGGTCACCAACACCGAAGAGCCTGTGGACCTGAAGGCCAACGAACCGGAGAGCCGCGTCGTCGATCTTTCGCCCAATGACCCCGATGCCGCAGACGATATCGACGCGCCCGGCACCGCGGCGTCCGACACCGACGGGTCTGGCACCAATGCGCCCGGCACTAACGCGTCTGACTCCAGCGCGCTTGGCGCCAGTGCGGCTGGCGCTACCGAAACCGCCGCCGCACCGGCGCCCAAGTCCGAGGATCGCATCGCGCAGGTTCTGCAGGAGGCCGAGAAGGGTGCAACCCCCGAGATCGTCGCCGTTGCGCCGCGCAAGGTACGGACCATGGTCGTGAAACCTGACGGTTCGCTGGTGGCGCGCGAGGATCCGGCGCCCGCCGCCCCGCAGATGGCTGCTGCCGAGCCGGCCGATCCGGCGCCGCAGCACGTGGCTCCGTCGGGCCAGGCCGACGCCGCCGCGCAGACCGGCACCGTGCCCCTGATCGACCAAATGACAAGCGATCCGAAGATTGGCGAACAGCCGAGTGGCGACCAGGCGAGCGGCGATCAGGCCGAAACCTCCAAGCTGCAGCCGGCGCCCAAGCCCGACACAAAGGCTGAAGCCAAGGCCCAGGCGTCAGCCAGCAAGCAGTCCGCCAGCACCCCGGCCACGGTTCCGGTGGCGCCGCAGCGTCCGTCCGACCAACCGGTCGATGTGGTTGGCGAGGTCAAGCCCGATCAGGTCGCTTCCATTGATCCGGCCGCGGCCAGGGCTGGTTCGTGGTCGATACAGATCGCTTCGCAGCCGACAGTCGAAAGCGCCCAGGCGACTTACCAGGATCTGCAGCGCCGCTACGGCAGCGTGCTTTCCGGCCGCACACCCAACATCGTCAAGGCCGAGATCGCCGGCAAGGGCACCTTCTACCGCGTCCGCGTTCCGGCGCAGTCTCGCAACGAGGCGATCAAACTGTGCACCAGCTACAAGGCTGCCGGCGGCAATTGCTTCGTGTCCCACTAGGCACCAAAACCTCTCGAAAAGCCGGCGTCCGCGCCGGCTTTTTTGCGTGAACGGAAACCTCTGAAGGCAAGTGCGGGCGATTCCCTTTGTCGGCGCGAAGCTCTAAACTGTTCCGCATGACCGAATCAAAATCCATGATCCTCGGCTGCGCCGGGAAATCACTGACCCGCGACGAGATCCGTTTCTATCGCAACGAATGCCCGTGGGGCTTCATCCTGTTTGCGCGCAATATCGGCGAGACCGAGCAGATCCGCGATCTGGTCGCCGCGATGCGCGACTGCGTCGGGCGTGCGGATGCGCCGGTGTTCATCGACCAGGAGGGCGGCCGGGTGCAGCGCCTGCGGCCGCCGCTGGCGCCGAACTATCCGGCTGCCGGTGCACTCGGCGCCTTGTGGCGCGACGACCATGACGCCGGCACCCGTGCCGCATGGCTGATGGCGCGGCTGCATGCCTTCGACCTGCTGCGCTACGGAATCACGGCGGATTGCCTGCCGGTGCTCGACGTGCCGATCGAGGGCGCCAGCGACGTCATCGGCGCGCGCGCCTATGGAAAGGAGCCGCGCGCCGTCATCGAATTGGGTCGCGCCGCGGCGGAAGGCCTGATGGCGGGCGGCGTGCTGCCGGTGATGAAGCATATTCCCGGTCATGGAAGGGCCTTCGCCGATACGCATTTCGAACTGCCGACCGTCGACGCCTCGATCGGCGACTTGCAGCGGCATGATTTTGCCCCGTTCAGGGAGCTCAACCATTTGCCGATGGCGATGACGGCGCATGTCGTCTATAGCGCGATCGACCCGAAGAACCCGGCCACCACATCCGGCAAAGTCATCGAAGAGATCATCCGCGACGAAATCGGCTTCGACGGCCTATTGATGAGCGACGACACCTCGATGAAGGCACTTTCTGGGGATTTCCCGTCAAAGGCGGCGGCGATCCTTGCGGCGGGCTGCGATCTGGTCCTTCACTGCAACGGCGTGTTCGAGGAGATGGCCGGCATTGCATCGCGCACGACCGGGCTTGAAGGCAAGTCGTTTGAGCGCGCGGAGCGGGCGCTGACCTATATCAGGAACCGTGACGTGGCGGACGAGACCGAGATTCGGGCCGAATTTGCCGGTTATTTCGACGCGGTGGCCTAGCATCAAAGGAAGCGAAGTGGCGGAAACATTGGACCTGAAGGCCGGCAAGGCCGCACCGATGGACCGCTTGTGGGCCGAGAACGACGATTCCCGGCTGACCGGCGATCCGGCGTTGGTCGTCGATGTGGCCGGCTTCGAAGGTCCTCTCGATCTTCTGCTGCATCTTGCCCGCAATCAGAAGGTCGACCTGTCGCGCATCTCGATCCTGGCGCTGGCCGAACAGTATCTGGCCTTCGTCGAGAAGGTGAGGGCGCTGAGGCTGGAGCTTGCCGCCGACTACCTGGTGATGGCGGCGTGGCTGGCGTTTCTCAAGTCGAAACTCCTGATCCCCAAGCAGCCCGGCGACGAAGGCGAAAGCGGCGAGGAACTGGCGGCGGTGCTGCAGTTCCGGCTGAAGCGGCTGGAGGCAATGCGCGACGCGGCGGCACGGCTGGTCAACCGCAACCGGCTCGGACGCGACGTGTTTGCACGCGGCATGCCGGAAATGGTCATCGTCGAGAAGCGCAATGCTTATTCGGCCTCGCTCTACGACCTGTTGACCGCCTATGCCCAGCAGCGCCAGAAGCAGGCAATAACCAATGTGACGATCGCCAGGCGCGGCGTGTGGTCGCTCAAGGATGCGCGCGACGTGCTGACCAGGCTGATCGGGTCGCTGCGCGACTGGACGGCGCTCGACAGTTTCCTGGTCGAATATCTGGCCGGCCCGGAAGAGCGGCGCACCGCGATTGCCAGCTCGTTTGCGGCGACGCTGGAACTGGTGCGCGAAGGCAAGATGGAAATGCGGCAGGACCAGGTGTTCGCGCCGCTTTATCTGCGCGGCCGCGCCCAGGCCATCAAGATAGTCGAGGGGACATCATGAGCGAACGCGCCAACGCTTCGGTCATTCCGTTCAAGGTCGACGACGACGCCGAGCAAGGCGCGGTCGCCGAGAACCCGGCACAAGATCAGGGGCAGAATTTGTCGCGGAATCCTGGCGAGCGGCTGCATATGGCGGAGGCCGTACGGATGGCCGAGGCGATCGTATTCGCCAGCGCCGAGCCGGTCAGCGAAAAACAGCTCACTTCGCGACTGCCCGACGGCATCAACATTGCCGCGGCAATGGCCGAACTGCAGCAGATCTATGCGCGGCGCGGCGTCAATCTGGTGCGCGTCGGCGATGCCTGGGCGTTTCGCACCGCCGGCGACCTCGCCTTCCTGATGAGCCGTGACACGGTGCAGCAGCGCAAACTGTCCCGCGCTGCCCTCGAAGTGCTGGCGATCATCGCCTACCACCAGCCGGTAACGCGCGCCGAGATCGAGGACATCCGTGGCGTCGAGACGTCAAAGGGGACGCTCGACACGCTGATGGAGACCGAATGGGTGCGGATGCGCGGCCGGCGTCGCACGCCCGGCCGTCCCGTCACTTATGGCACGACCGACATTTTCCTCGACCATTTCGCACTGGAGGAGATACGCGATCTCCCCGGCATGGAGGAATTGAAGGGTGCGGGGCTGCTGTCCGGCCGCATGCCGTCGAATTTCTCGGTGCCGCTGCCGCCGGCCGACCCCGATGCGCTCACCGACGACGAGGATCCGCTGACCGACATCGACCTCGAGGAACTCGGCCTTTTGACCCCGCGCGTCACGGAAGATTGACCCGAGCGCCATCTTAAAGCCATAGGCAGGGCGGAACTGCGCCGATTGGTAGCGGGCTGCTGTGCCGAAAGTGCGTGACATCTGCCACTCATTCATGAACTCTGTCGCAGTTCTGTTTGAATCCGAACCCGAAAGCGCATAGATCAGCGTCTGGGAAACCGTTCGAGAGAGATTTGCTATGGGTTCATTTTCGATTTGGCACTGGATGATCGTTCTGGTGATCGTGCTGCTGGTCTTCGGCCGCGGCAAGATCCCTGAGTTGATGGGCGACATGGCCAAGGGCATCAAGAGCTTCAAGAAGGGCATGGCCGACGACGACACTGCTGAGGACAAGCGTACCGTCGAACACCGTTCCGACGAAACCGTTTCGGTACCGAAGGAAAAGGCCAGCAAAGGCTGAGCCCCAACACTTTAGTCGGAACGTATAGCCATGTTCGAAGTCGGCTGGACCGAGATGCTGGTGATCGCGATCGTCATGATCGTGGTCGTCGGGCCCAAGGATTTGCCCAACATGCTGCGCACCTTCGGCCGCACAACGGCGAAGCTGCGCGCCATGGCCTCCGATTTCCAGCGGCAGTTCAACGACGCACTGAAGGAAGCCGAGCTCGACGACGTCAAGAAGTCGGTCGATTCGCTGAGAAGCCTCAATCCGGCGGCCGAGATCAGGAAACAGCTCAATCCATTCGAGCAGGCGGCCGCTGACGTCCGTTCCGGCGTCGATGCCGTGATGAAACCCAAGCCGGTCGTCGATCCCGCCACTTCGACAGAACAGGCAGCCGAGCCGCTGAAGAACGGCGCAACGACGATGCCGGGCGTCAGTCCGCCGGAGCCGACGCCGGCCACGCCGATCTTTCCGGCGATGACGGACGAGTCCGTCGTGGCACCGGCAGTGCAGGCGCAAACGACTGCAGCGGCCGTGCCGCAAAAAGCATCGGCGGCAAAGAAGAAGCCGGCGTCTGCGAAAGCAGCGGCTGCCGTGCCGGCCAAGCCGGCAAAGACCGCTGCGCCAAAGGCCGCCACGAAAGCTGAGCCGAAAGCTCAATCGGCAGCAACGAAGAAGCCGGCCGCCAGGAAAACGGCGGGAGCCGCAAAGTGAGCACTTCGGATAAGGAAAAGGACGAAATCGAGAAATCGTCGGCTCCGCTGATGGAGCATCTGATCGAGTTGCGCCGGCGGCTGATGTGGTCGATCGGCGGTTTCTTCGTCGCTTTTCTTGTGTGCTTCTTCTTCGCCAAGAAGCTGTTCAACCTGCTGGTCATTCCGTTCAGATGGGCTACGCAATGGGCCGGGCTCGACCCGCACAAGGTCGAGCTGATCTATACGGCACCGCAGGAATTCTTCTTTACCCAGGTCAAGCTCGCCATGTTTGGCGGCATGGTCATCGCCTTTCCGCTGATCGCCACGCAGATCTACAAATTCATCGCGCCCGGCCTCTACAAGAACGAGCGCAATGCCTTCCTGCCGTTCCTGATCGCCTCGCCGATCCTGTTCCTGATGGGCGCGTCGCTGGTCTATTTCTTCTTCACGCCGATGGTGATGTGGTTCTTCCTCGCCATGCAGCAGACCGGCACCAACGACCAGGTGCAGATTTCGCTGCTGCCGAAAGTGTCCGAATATCTCAGCCTGATCATGACGCTGATCTTCTCCTTCGGCCTGGTGTTCCAGTTGCCGGTGGTGACCAGCCTGATGACGCGGGTCGGTATGCTGTCGTCCCAGGGCCTGGCCGAGAAGCGCAAATGGGCGATCGTCATCGCCTTTGTGGTGGCGGCGGTGCTGACGCCACCCGACCCAATGAGCCAGATCGGCCTCGCCATTCCGACGATCCTTCTCTACGAGGTCTCGATCTGGTCGGCCCGGCTGATCGAGCGCAGCAAGGAGCGCGACCGTGTGGCCCGCGAAAAGCAGGACGCCACGGAAGAGGTGGCCGAAAAGCCGGCGGACGCGTCTTCGACGTAGCGATTGAGGCGGGCAGCTTTCGAAATCCGCGGGACAGCGCTCCCTCTGTCTTGCGCTCGACCTCTCAAGACCTGGGTTCCTCGCCCACGCGAAGCGGGGGAGAGGTGGCCCCGAAGCGGCCGGAGAGGGGTCTTTCGTAGGGCGCGGTTTCCCCTCTCCGTCTCGGCTTCGCCGAGCCACCTCTCCCCACTTCGTGGGGCGAGGAACCCAAGCTGGAATTAGGCCACGATTCTTCGCTGAAGGAGCAACTTTGTTCTTGCTTTGTGCCGGCAGCTATGCTACTAATTTGGGTATGGTGCCAATTGGCTCCAAAAACCCGCCTCCCGAGGCGGGTTTTTGTTTCCAGGGTTCTTTCGATCGAACGTTGCGCGTGCTGCCTACCTGAGGTCGGCGCGAAGGAACTCTGCCTTGACGTCTTGTATCGATGCGGTTTACGCCCTCTGGTCTTTGTTTTGGGCATTTGCTTGCCCCGAAACCGCCGTGCCGAGGACGAACAGACCATGCTTGACATCAAATGGATTCGCGACAACCCGAAGGCCCTTGTCGAAGCGCTCCAGAAGCGCTCGTGGTCGGCCGGGGAGGCGCAGTCCACGGTCGACGACCTGATCGCCGCGGATGAGGCGCGGCGCGAGCATCTGACCGAGCTGCAGACCAGGCAGGAACGCCGCAACGCCGCATCGAAGGAGATCGGCAATGCCATGCGCTCGGGCGATGCAGCTCTTGCCGAAAGGCTGAAGGCCGAAGTCGGCGAGATCAAGGCCTTCATCCAGAATGGCGAGGCGCGCGAGCGCGAGCTCGACAAGGCGCTGAACGATGCGTTGGCAGTGCTGCCAAACGTGCCGTTCGACGACGTGCCGGTCGGCAAGGACGAGCACGACAACGTCGTCAAGCGCGTCGTCGGCGAGGTGCCGACGCGGCCGAACTGGGTGAAGGAGCATTTCGAGATCGGCGAAGCGCTCGGCATGATGGATTTCGAGCGTGCCGCAAGGCTTTCGGGTTCGCGCTTCACGGTGCTCAAGAACCAGCTGGCGCGGATGGAGCGCGCGCTCGGCCAGTTCATGCTGGACCTGCACACCACCGAGCACGGCTACGAGGAGATCCAGCCGCCGCTGATGGTGCGTTACGAAACTATGTTCGGCACCGGGCAATTGCCGAAATTTGAGAACGACTTGTTCAAGACCGAAAAGTCTCGCCGAAGAGAGGACATTGGTCAGAAGGCACTTGACCTGCTGGAAAGTGCGTCAGGCAAGAGCAACGACGAACATAGGGCTTTGTTTACCGAGGCACGCCGCGAAATTGAATTGTACCTCATCCCCACCGCGGAGGTGCCGCTCACCAATCTCGTGCGCGAGGAAATCACGCCGCATGAAAAACTGCCGCTGCGCTATACCGCGCTGACGCCTTGCTTCCGTTCGGAGGCGGGTTCGGCCGGACGCGACACGCGCGGCATGCTGCGCCAGCACCAGTTCTACAAGGTCGAGCTGGTGTCGATCACCGACCAGGAGACTTCGGTTGCCGAGCATGAGCGGATGACCGAATGCGCCGAGGAGGTGCTGAAGCGGCTCGGCCTGCCGTTCCGCACCATGACGCTGTGCACCGGCGACATGGGCTTTGGCGCGCGCAAGACCTACGACATCGAGGTCTGGCTGCCCGGCCAGAATGCCTATCGCGAGATATCGTCGTGCTCGGTATGCGGCGATTTCCAGGCGCGGCGCATGGACGCCCGCTACAAGGACAAGGACGGCAAGGGCAATCGTTTCGTCCACACGCTGAACGGTTCGGGCACCGCCGTTGGCCGCGCTCTCATTGCCGTCATCGAAAATTACCAGAACGAGGACGGCAGCGTAACCATTCCTGAAGCGCTTCGGCCTTACATGGGCGGTCTCGCAAAGATCGAATCATCGAAGTGACAAGATTGTCGGCCCCGCGTTCCTTCGCGCCCCCCTCTGTCCTGCCGGACATCTCCCCCTCAAGGGGGGAGATTGCGCCGTCATCACAGCTTTCGCCAACTGTTGGCGTAGCAAGGAAGGCGGCGGCTACGGTATTGCCGATCTCCCCCCTTGAGGGGGAGATGCCAAGTGGTGGCAAAGAGGGCAGGACAGAGGCGGGTATCGTAGAGCGCTGCCGTCAATCCAATTCTGCAAAGGCGGTCTCATGCGCATCCTCCTGACCAACGACGACGGCATCCATGCCGAGGGCCTTGCATCACTCGAACGCATCGCCCGCACGCTGTCGGACGACGTCTGGGTGGTGGCACCGGAACAGGATCAGTCCGGCTATGCGCATTCGCTGTCGATCTCGGAGCCGCTGCGGCTCAGGAAAATCGGCGAAAAGCACTTTGCGGTGCGCGGAACGCCGACCGACTGTGTCATCATGGGCGTGAAGAAGATCCTGCCCGAAGCGCCTGACCTGATCCTGTCCGGCGTCAATTCCGGCGCCAACATCGCCGACGACGTCACCTATTCGGGCACGGTCGCCGGCGCCATGGAAGGCGCGCTGCTCGGCGTGCGATCGATCGCCATCAGCCAGGCCTATTCCTATGTCGGCGAGGACCGCGTCGTTCCCTACGAGACCACCGAAGCGCTGGCGCCGGCCCTGCTCGAAAAGCTCGTCGCCATGCCGTTGCCGGACGGCGTGCTGCTCAACGTCAATTTTCCGAACTGTGCGCCGGAAGAGATCGCCGGAACTGTAGTCACTTCGCAGGGCAAGCTGGTCCACAGCCTGTGGGTCGACGAGCGGCGCGACGGGCGCGGCCTGCCTTACTACTGGCTGCGCTTCGGCCGCGAGCCAGTCGAGGGCAAGCAAGGCACCGACCTCCATGCCTTGCGCAATCGGCTGGTGTCGGTGACGCCGCTGCAGCTCGATCTCACCGCGCATGAAATCCGCGATCAACTGGCCAAGGCGCTCGCATGAACTTGAACCACGCTGCAACGGTCGACGAGCGCGAAGGTTTCGCTGCCTTCCTGCTTCGCCTGCGCGGCAGGGGGACGGTGCCGAAGGCGCTGATCGCCGCCTTCGAGGCGACGCCGCGGCGCGGCTTTCTGTCTCCGCATTTCCACTCGATAGCCTGGTCGGACCGTATGCTGCCGATCGAATGCGGCGAGGCCATCGAAGGCGCCGACCTGCAGGCGGCGGTGATCGCGGCACTTGCCATCGAGCCGGGCAACCGGGTGCTCGAGATCGGCACCGGGTCCGGCTACACGGCGGCGGTGATGTCGCGGCTTGCCGCGCGGATCGTCACCATCGACCGTTACAAGACGCTGACCGAACAGGCCCGGCAGCGGCTCGAGGCGCTCGCCATCGGCAATGTCATCGTGCGCCAGGCGGACGGTTCCAACGGGCTGGCCAACGAAGCGCCGTTCGACCGCATCGTCGCCTGGGCGGCCTTCGACAGCCTGCCGCGCTTTCTCCTCGACCAATTGTCGAGCGGCGGCATCGTCATCGCGCCGATCGGACCCGACGAAGGCGAGCAGGTGCTGGCCAAGCTGACCAAGGTCGGCAGCCGCTTCGAACGCGAGGATATCGGCCTGGTGCGCCTGCAGCCGATCCTGCACGGTGTCGCCGCGGTGATCTAGGCTGTGTCGATATTCAGGTGAGGCCGGCCTGCAAATGGCGGCTTCCTCCGCTTCCGGCCTTCGCCGGCCGAAGCATTCGTAAGAGGTCGCGGCAGTTAAGGCTATGGCCGGCGTAGGCCGGTGCTCACGTGCCCAAAAGTACGCTCCGCTCCGGTTCTCGGAACCCACCATTTTCGGCTCGGCCTGACCTGAATCTCGACACACCCAGGGCTCGATCCTCGAATATTTTAAGAAAATTTGCGTCTGATTCTACAGGTTTAACCGACCGGTAACATTAACGCGCTTTAATCACACTCAGTTGTACCGGGTCTGTGCGGGTTAGTGCGATGCAATTCAGTGTTTTGAAGGCAAACGGACGCAATCTGGCGCGTGGCTGCGCCGTCCTCATGATCGCAGGCGCTGCGACGGGGTGTAGTTCCCAGGTGGCGCGGTTCAACAGCGTCGATGACGTGTTCACCGCCTCGACCAACAACCAGCGCGCCATCATCGACAAGCAGGATGCTGCCCAGCCCTATCCGGGCGATGTTGCGGCCGCGCCGATCGACGGCAGCCACACCCAGTCGGTCAGCCGCTCAAGCCTCGAACCGGTTACGGCACAGCAACTGCCGCCGCCGGCTCCCGCCCTGGCCCCTGCCGCCCGCCCGGTGCGTACCGCTGCCGCGCCGGCCCTGGCGCCTGCCGCTCCTCATGTCGACAGGACGGCAACCGGCACCGTTGCTCCGGCGGCAAGGCCGTTCAAGAACGCCGAGCCCGACGCGCCGCGCATGGCGACGGCCGCCGGCGCACCGCATGCAACCGAGATCATCGTCAAGGATGGCGAGACCATTTCCGGCCTGTCGCGGCGCTACGGCGTGCCGGCGGATGCCATCATGAAAGTCAACGGGCTGAGCGCAACCAAAGGGCTGAAGACCGGCCAGAAGCTCGTCATCCCGGCCTATGCTTACTCGAGCAACGGAGCCGCGCCGAAAGTCGCCGACGCCAAGCCCGCGAACGGCACCAGGCACGACCAGCCGGCCGACGCGCCGGAGAAGGTGGCCGTGCTGCCGCAGCAGCCGAAGCTCAGGGAAGGCAAGTCTGCCGCGCAGGTGGATGCCTCGGCCGCCGCAAGCCAGCCGAAGGATGGAAAGACTGCGCTCAAAACAGCCTCGGCGATGGCCAAGCCGGCCGGTGCCGGCGGCACTTACACGGTACAGCAAGGCGATACGCTGTCCGCCATCGCCAGAAAGACCGGCGTCGGCGTCGTTGCGCTGAAACAGGCGAACGGCATGCAGGACGGGCTGCTCAAGATCGGCCAGACCCTGAAAGTGCCGGCCGGCGGAACCGCTGTTGTCGCCGGCGCGAAGCCGGCAAAGGTCGATCCGGTGACGACGGCCACCACTCAGCCACCGGCCAAGACAACGCCGACGCAGACGCTCGCCTCCTACACGCCGCCAAAGAAGGATGCGAAAGTCATCCAGCAGGCCGAGGACGACGATGCGGTGGCGCCTGATGCAACCGGCATCGGCAAGATGCGCTGGCCGGTGCGCGGCCGCGTGATTTCAAGCTTCGGCGGCGGCAAGGACGGCGTCGACATCGCCGTGCCTGAGGGGACGCCGGTCAAGGCAGCCGAAAATGGCGTCGTCATCTATGCCGGCGACGGCCTCAAGGAATTCGGCAACACGGTGCTGGTGCGTCACGAAAACGGTCTGGTCACCGTCTACGGCCATGCCAGCTCGATCGAGGTGCAGCGCGGCCAAAAGGTCAAGCGCGGGCAGGAAATCGCCCTGTCCGGCATGAGCGGCACCACCGACTCGCCGAAACTGCATTTCGAAGTTCGCAAGAACTCGGCGCCGGTCGATCCGTCAGGCTATCTCGAATAGAGAAAAAGCGACTTGCGGGCCGCCTGACCTTCAGCCCGCCGAAGAAGTCCGCTCCGCAAGGTGCGGGCTTCTTCTGTTGCTTTTCTGGACCATGATCTAGTCCGAAACCGGGCTCCTTTTTTGCTACGCTGACCTTCGGTTCGGGATCATGGTCTAGTCCTTGAGCGACTTGCCGAGCCGGCCTGCCAGATCCTGGGTGAATTGCCAAGCGACGCGGCCCGAACGGCTGCCGCGCGTCGTCGCCCATTCCAGCGCCTCGGCGCGCAGCGTCTCGGGATCGATGGCGAGATCGTGATGGCGGACATAACCATCGATCATGTCGAGATATTCGTCCTGCGAGCATTTGTGGAAGCCAAGCCACAGACCGAAGCGGTCCGACAGCGAAACCTTTTCCTCGACCGCTTCCGACGGGTTGATCGCGGTCGAGCGCTCATTGTCGATCATGTCGCGCGGCAACAGATGTCGCCGGTTCGAGGTGGCATAGAAGATGACATTGGCCGGGCGGCCCTCGACGCCGCCTTCAAGTGCTGCCTTCAGCGATTTGTAGGACGTGTCGTCATGGTCGAATGACAGGTCGTCGCAAAACAGGATGAAGCGGAAGGGTGCTGCCTTCAACAAGCCCATCAGCTTCGGCAGCGTGTCGATGTCTTCGCGATGGATCTCGATCAGCTTGAGCGGCAGGTCGAGCTTCGCCGAAGCGTTGACCGAGGCGTGCACTGCCTTGACCAGCGACGATTTGCCCATGCCGCGCGCGCCCCACAACAGCACGTTGTTGGCGGCGTAGCCTGAGGCGAAGCGCTCGGTGTTATCGACCAATATGTCGCGGACTCGGTCGACGCCGCGGATCAGGCCGATATCGACGCGGTTGACCTTGCGCACCGGTTCCAGATAGCCAGGATCGGCCTGCCAGACGAAGCAATCGGCCTCGCCTAGGTCGGTTTGAGGCACCGGCGGCGAGGCGAGGCGGGCGACCGCCTCGATCAGGCGGTCGAGCTTCTGGTTCAGGATAGCGATGGTGCTGTCGGTCATCTCTTGTCTTTTTTGTTCGCGTTCAGAGCGGTGCGGCAGGGCAACCTACCTGATTTCAGCGGTTTCGAAACTCGTCCCAAGCATTTGTTCGGGCATGATCTTTTGCGAAAACCGAGCGTCGCTTTTCGGGATCACCCTCTAACACGGCTCGCCAGGCCGGAAAAGCAGCCGATTTGCCCGGCCGCGCAGTTGCATTG
This sequence comes from Mesorhizobium sp. M0701, assembly GCF_040320365.1. Taxonomy (NCBI): domain Bacteria; kingdom Pseudomonadati; phylum Pseudomonadota; class Alphaproteobacteria; order Hyphomicrobiales; family Phyllobacteriaceae; genus Mesorhizobium; species Mesorhizobium sp. M0701. The sequence goes on along the minus strand of NZ_JAMYPO010000007.1, from coordinate 67,777 downwards.
GCAACTTTACCGACTATATTCCGGCCAAATTTGGCGGGGCCGCCTTGCGGCTGTTTTTCAAAGTTCAGGAGTACCTCGATGTTCGTGACACCGGCATACGCCCAAGGCATCGGCGGGGACTCGTCCGCAATGTTTATCCAGATCGTGCCGTTTGCTCTGATTTTTGTGATCATGTATTTTCTGATCATCCGGCCGCAGCGCACGCAGCTGAAGAAGCGCGGCGAGATGCTGGCGGCGGTTCGCCGCGGCGATACCGTCGTCACCGGCGGCGGCTTGGTCGGTAAGGTGACCAAGGTGATTGACGACAACGAGCTCGAGATCGACCTTGGCGGCGGCACCAAGGTGACGGCGCTGCGCTCGACGATCGCCGACGTGCGCGTCAAGGGCGAGCCGGTGGCGAACCAGAACGCCAAGAAATAACCGAATTGTCGGCGGAACGATCCGCCAGTACGCCCGGACGGACGACGCCATATGCTTTATTTTTCGCGCTTCAAGATGATCCTGATCTGGCTGGCCGTGGCCGCCACAGTGGTCCTCGCTGCGCCCAACCTTTTTTCCGCCAGCACGCTGGCCAAGTTGCCCGACTGGGTGCCGAAGCGGCAGATGACGCTCGGCCTCGACCTGCAGGGCGGCTCGCACATCCTGCTCAGGATGGATCCGAACGATCTGATCAAGGATCGGCTGGAGACGACGCGCGACGAAATCAGGACGCTGCTGCGCGATGCCAAGATCGGCTATACCGGCCTTGCCGGGTCGGGGCGCACGGTGCAGGTCCGCATCACCGATCCCGCACAGATCGACGCCGCCAAGAACGCATTGAAGCCGTTGACCAATCCGGTGGCGGCCGGCCTGTTCAGCGGCGGCTCCGTCCAGGAGATGACCCTGGATGATTCCGAGGCCGGCCTGCTTAAATTCACCGTCACCGATGCCGGCATCAAATACCGTACGTCGACGGCGCTGACCCAGTCGATCGAGGTCGTCAGCCGTCGTGTCAACGAACTGGGAACGACCGAGCCGATCGTGCAGCGGCAAGGCGACGACCGCATCCTGGTGCAGGTGCCCGGTCTGCAGGACCCGCAACGGCTGAAGGAAATTCTTGGCCAGACCGCCAAGCTGACCTTCCAAATGGTTGACCAATCGATGCCGGTGCAGGATGCGCTGAACGGCCGTCCGCCGCCGGGATCCTCGGTGCTGTATTCGCAGGACGATCCGCCGGTTCCGTATCTGATCGAGAACCGCGTCATTGTTTCGGGTGAAAACCTCGTCGATGCCCAGGCGACGTTCAACTCTCAGACCAATGAGCCGGTGGTTTCGTTCCGCTTCGATTCCAAGGGGGCGCAGCGGTTCGGCCAGGCGACAGCGCAGAATGTCGGCAAGCTGTTTGCCATCATCCTCGACAACCAGGTGATTTCGGCGCCGCGGATCAACGAACCGATTCCTGGCGGTTCCGGCCAGATATCGGGGAATTTCACCGCCGAGAGCGCCAACGATCTCGCCGTGCTGCTGCGCGCCGGCGCCTTGCCGGCGACGCTCACCGTGATCGAGGAGCGCACCGTGGGGCCTGGCCTCGGCCAGGACTCCATCCATGCCGGCAAGGTCGCCGGCATCATCGGCTCGATCCTAGTGGTGGCGTTCATGTTCGTCGCCTACGGTTTCCTCGGCTTCCTCGCCAACATCGCGCTGGCGGTGCATGTCGCGATGATCGTCGGGCTGCTGTCGCTGCTTGGCGCGACGCTGACCTTGCCGGGTATCGCCGGTATCGTGCTGACCATCGGCATGGCGGTCGATTCGAACGTGCTGATCTATGAGCGTATTCGCGAGGAGCGACGTGCCGGCCGCTCGGTGATCCAGGCGATCGATACCGGCTTCAGCAAGGCGCTGGCGACTATCGTCGATTCCAACGTCACTTCGCTGATTGCCACCGTGGTGCTGTTCTACCTCGGCACCGGGCCGGTGAAGGGTTTTGCCGTCACCTATGCCATCGGCATCCTGACCACGGTCTTCACCGCCTTCACCTTCACCCGCCTGCTGGTGTCGATCTGGCTTCGCCGCGCCCGTCCGAAGGAGTTGCCACGCGCGCCGGTGACCTTCATTCCGCCGGGAACGAAAATTCCGTTCATGGGCATCCGCCGCTGGACGTTCACGCTCTCGAGCGTGCTTTCGGTGCTGTCGGTCATCGGCTTCATGACCATCGACATCAATTACGGCATCGATTTCAAGGGCGGCTCGCTGATCGAGGTGCAGTCCAAGGCCGGCAATGCCGATCTGGCCGACATCCGCGGCAGGCTAACGGAACTCAATATCGGCGAGGTGCAGGTTCAACAATTCGGCGAGCCGAACGACGTTCTGATCCGCGTCGGTACCCAGGAGGGCGGCGAGAATGCCGAGCAGACCGTCATCGACAAGGTGCGCGGCGAGCTGCAGGACCAGTATGATTTCCGCCGCGTCGAAGTGGTCGGGCCGACGGTCTCGGGCGAGCTTGCCAAGCAAGGCACCATTGCCATGCTGGTCGCGCTGCTCGGCATCCTGATCTATGTCTGGTTCCGCTTCGAATGGCAGTTCGCGGTCGGCGCCATCGTTGCGACCGTTCACGACGTGGTCATGACGATCGGCTTCTTCGTCCTCACCGGCCTCGAATTCAACCAATCGTCGCTGGCGGCGATCCTTACCATCATCGGTTATTCGCTCAACGATACGATCGTCGTCTATGACCGCGTTCGCGAGGATCTGCGAAAATACAAGCGAATGCCGCTGCCGCAATTGCTGAACAACGCCATCAACGAGACGCTGTCGAGGACGACGCTGACCTCGGTGACGACGATCCTGGCGCTGCTGGCCCTGGTGCTGTTCGGCGGCGAGGTGATCCGCTCGTTCACCATGGCCATGCTGTTCGGCGTCGTGTTCGGCACCTATTCGTCGATCTTTATCGCCGCGCCACTGCTTATCCTGTTCAAGCTGCGGCCGCAGGCCACAGCGTCCGATGAGGAAAAGCCGGTGGGCGGCGGCAAAGCCATAGCCACCTGACGGCTTGCCTCAAAAGTGGCCAAGGGCATCGTCATCCGCGAGGCGCATTTCCCCGGCCGCGCACCGATCGAGGCTTACGGCAATGGCGGTTTCCGCTTTGCCGACATGTCGCATCGCGGCTCGCTGCTGTGCCTGCCTTCTGGCATCTATGGCTGGGAGCCGGCCGATCCGCTGGCGCTGACGGCGGCGGATTTCGCCAAGCTGTTCAACGAGGCCGACAAGGTCGAGATCCTGCTGGTCGGCAGCGGCAAGGATCTGAGGCCGTTGCCCGCCGCGCTGCGTACGGCACTGAAAGAAGCGGGCATTTCCGCCGATCCGATGTCGACCGGGGCGGCTGTGCGGACCTACAATGTGCTGCTGGCGGAAAACCGCGCCGTGGCCGCAGCACTCATCGCCGTCGACTGACGTGGCCGAAAACACCAAAGTCGCCATGGAGACGGTGCGCGCCGCCGATCATGACCGCTATCTGACCGCGCTCTACGCGCCCGAAGACAAGCGGGACGCGCTGTTTTCGCTCTATGCCTTCAACGCCGAAATTGCCGGCATACGCGATCGCATCCGCGAAGCGCTGCCGGGCGAGGTGCGGCTGCAATGGTGGCGCGATGTCATCGCCGGCGAAGAGGATGGGGCTGAGGTCGGCCATCCCGTGGCGGACGCGCTAAGGGCGACTATTTCCACTCACCGCCTGCCCAAGGCTGCTTTCGACAATATGCTCGAAGCGCGCATCTTCGATCTCTATGACGACCCGATGCCGTCGCGCACCGACCTCGAAGGCTATTGCGGCGAGACCGCCGCCGCGCTCATCCAGCTTGCGGCGATCGTGCTCGATCCGGTCCAAGCACCACGCTTTGCCGAACTTGCCGGCAGGGCAGGTTGTGCGCAGGCGATGACCGGTCTCCTGCTTCTGCTGCCGCTGCATCGCAAGCGGGGACAGTGCTTTGTCCCGGCCGATATTTTGGCGGCGGCGGGATCGTCGCCGCAAGAGTTCGTTACAGGTGACAGCGGGCCGGGCGCGGAACGCGCCGTTGCCGCGATGATCGCGCTGGCACGGGAACATCTTTCCGCTTTCGAGCAGGGGGCGTCCGTTTTGCCGGTTTCATTGCGCCCGGCCTTTCTGCCGCTGGCTCTTTCGGGCGCCTATCTCGACAAGATGGAGCGCGCCCGCCACTCACCGCTTGATAGCGCGGTGCGGCTCTCTGTCCTGCGCCGGCATTGGCTTTTGTTCCGGCGAGCGACGCGAGGCTGGCCGGCCGCATAGAGGCTGCCGCGTAGCCAACCTGATCGTTATTCCGCCGCTTCCGCCCGAAAAGGCAGCCCCAGCCATTCGCGGCAGTCGGCGAGCGCGCGCGATGTCACCGCGTGCCGCTTGGCGACCGTCTTGTCCTTGCCACGCAGCCGCTTGCCCTCGATCTTTGGCGCGTCCACGGGCGGGAACAGGCCGAAATTGACATTCATCGGCTGGAAGGAGCGCTTCCCCGGCTCGTCGTCGGAGACAATATGGCCACCAGTGATGTGGTTGAGCAGCGCGCCGAAAGCGCTGGTCAAGGGCGGCAGCGACGGCGCGTGGCCAAGCCTTTCGGCGGCGGCAAAGCGCCCGGCAAGCAGGCCGATGGCGGCACTCTCGACATAGCCTTCGCAGCCAGTGATCTGGCCGGCAAAACGCAAGCCGGGTCGCGATTTCAACTGCAGCGACGCATCGAGCAGCGTCGGCGAATTGATATAGGTGTTGCGGTGCAGGCCGCCGAGGCGGGCGAACTCGGCGTGTTCCAGCCCGGGAATGGTGCGGAATATGCGCACCTGCTCGGCATGCTTCAGCTTGGTCTGGAAGCCGACCATGTTGTAGAGCGTGCCCAGCGCATTGTCCTGGCGGAGCTGGACGACGGCATACGCCTTTACAGACGGATTATGCGCATTGGTCAGTCCCATCGGCTTCATCGGCCCGTAGCGCAATGTCTCGACGCCGCGCTCGGCCATCACCTCGATCGGCAGGCAGCCGTCGAAATAGGGCGTGCCTTCCCATTGCTTGAATTCGGTTTTCTGGCCGTCGACCACCGCCTGCACGAAGGCAAGGTACTGCTCCTTGTCCATCGGGCAGTTGATGTAATCCTTGCCGGTGCCGCCGGGGCCGACCTTGTCGTAGCGCGACTGGAACCAGCAGATGTCCATGTCGATCGTGTCGAAATGGACGATCGGGGCGATAGCATCGAAGAAGGCGAGCGCGTCGGCGCCGGTTGCGTCCGCAATCGACTGGGCGAGCGACGGCGCCGTTAGCGGGCCGGTGGCAACGATCGCCTGGTCCCAGTCCGCCGGCGGCAGGCCGGGCACTTCCTCACGCTGGATGGTGATGAGCGGGTGGGCTTCGAGCTTTCTGGTCACCGCTTCGGAAAATCCGTCGCGGTCGACGGCCAGCGCACCGCCGGCCGGCACCTGATGCGCGTCGCCGGCGCTCATGATCAGCGAACCAGCCAGCCGCATTTCGGCGTGCAGCAGGCCGACGGCATTGGTTTGCGCATCGTCGGAGCGGAAGGAGTTGGAACAGACGAGCTCGGCCAGCCCGTCGGTCTTATGCGCGTCGGTACCGCGGACGGGGCGCATTTCATGCAGGACAACGGGAACGCCGGCTTCGGCCGCCTGCCAGGCGGCTTCGGAGCCGGCGAGACCGCCGCCGATAACGTGAATGGGGTTCTTGTCCATGAGCGCCGAAATAGTCGCTTGGCGCAAGGATTGCAATTGCCAGGGATCGCACCGCAAGTGGGCTGCTGCGGAATATTGCCCAAAACAACAACACCCGCCGGGGGAGGAGGTCCGGCGGGTGTCGTTTTGTTGGTCGATCCTCGGGAGGAGGTGAAGATCGACCGTATTCGTCATCGCCGGGGAGGAGGTCGGCTTTGACGAAATTCCTTTCGCCATTTGAAAGGGTGCGAAACCCTTTTTGAAACAGCGCCCGCCGGGGGAGGAGGTCCGGCGGGCGCCGTTTTTGTGGTCAACCCTCGGGAGGAGGTGAAGGCTGACCGTATCCGTCAGGGTCGGGGAGGAGGTCGACCCTGGCGAAATTCTTGTGGTTAGATCGCCCTGCGAGCGACCATCTTGATCTCGTCGCGGACGATGCCGAGATCGTTGAGCTGGCGATTCGACAGGCGACCCAGCTCGGTAACCGTCTCGCGGTAGACGCGCCAGTTACGATAGTTGCGGATCAGGTTCATTGTCGTTCTCTTTTCAAAACTGGTTCGGACCATTTGCGGCCCGAAGGATTAGACCGCCTTGCGGGCGACGTAGTGAATGTCGCTGCGGCTGATGCCGAGGTCGGTCAGTTCACGGGTGCTCAGGCGGTTCAGCTCGGACACGGTGTCCCTATAGCGGCGCCAGTTGCGATAGTTGCGGATCAGGTTCATGGTAGTCTCGTTTCGTCTTTCTTTCGGATCATTCCGTCTTTGTGTGCACCGTGAAAATAGGTGGGGTCATATCGATTTAAAAGCGCTATTGGTGCATGGCAGCAATGCAAATTGTGCAATGCAGCATTAACGCGCGTCCGGTTTTCCGCCCAGATCGGAAAACGCCGTTAGGTCAAACGCTTGGCCGGACGAGCTAAAAGAACCAAGCAAAGGGGAGGGGCATGGCGAGCTATTCGTCACGGGTCAGGTCGGATATCGCGCGATGGCAGCAGGCTGGCCTGATCGACGCGCCGACAGCCGAGGCTCTAACGCGCGACGTCGAGGCAAACGAACGCAAATCGCTGAGTTTCGGCTCGATCCTGGCGATGATGGCGGCGCTGCTGTTCGGCGCAGCTATCCTGATCTTTATCGCCGCCAACTGGGAAGTCATCCCGCGGCTGGTGCGGGTCGCGGCACTTTTTGCCGTTATCCTTGCCGGCTATGTCGGCGGCGCGGTGCTGAAGATGCGCGACCATGCGGCGATCGGCGAAGCACTGTGGATCGTCGCGGCGGCAGCGTTCGGCGGATCGATCGCGCTGATCGGCCAGATGTATCATTTGTCGGGCGACGAGGCCTCGGCCTTGATCACCTGGGGCGCCGGCACGGCGCTGGCGGCGGTGGCGCTGCGCTCAAACCCGCTGACCGTCGCTGCCGTCGGCATCGCCGATGCCTGGCTGTTCCTGAGAGGGTTCGACTACTTCCGGCGCACGGAATTTCCGCATCTCTTCGTGGTCATGGCGCTAATTCTGTTCGCCGTTTCGTTCTGGACGCGCAGCCAGGCGGCGCGCCACCTGATCATCCTGTCGGTGCTTTTCTACCTCGTGCTGTTGGCCATGGAATACGACACGCTGCAAGTCGCCATCCCGCTCGTTGCCGCATCGGTGCTGCTTTTTACCGCTGCGATCTTTGCTGCCGGGCCGGTCGAGAGGGTTTTGCAACTCGGCGGCAGGTTGCCCTTGCACGCGCTGATCGGCTTTCTCACCGGCCTGGCGATGATCCAATTCGAACTGGCGGATGAAAGCAGCTACAATAGCGGCTTCGCCATTGCCTCGGCTGTTGCGCTGGCCGGCATCGTCGCGGCGATCGTGCTGGGCGGCCGCGAGAGCCGGGGACTGCGCTGGGTTGCCTATACGGGCTTCGCCTTCGAACTCGCCATCATCTACGTGGTGATGCTGCAATCAATGCTCGACACCGCAGGCTTCTTCCTTGCGGCGGCGGTGCTTCTCGCCGTTCTTGCTTTCATTATCATCCGCATAGAAAAGCGCATGAACGCCTCGAACATGACAGGAGCGGCGGCATGATGACCGGCAAAAGACTGATCATCTCGGCGCTGGTCCTGGCGCTCGTCCAGATCGGCTTTCTGAGCTGGATCATCGCCGGACGCGCGGCGATCCTGCGCGATGGCAAGCAGGTCCTGCTCAAGGTCGAGCCGATCGATCCGCGCGATCTCTTGCGCGGTGACTACATTCTGCTCGGCTACGATATTTCGCGCATACCGGTGAAACTGATCGGCAACATTCCGGCCGGCAAGCTTTCCAGCGAGGAAACGTCGATCGTGGTCAGGCTGAAGCAGGGCGCCGATGGCTATTGGGGGCCGACCGCGGCTTGGTTCGGGCAAGCGCCGGTGCCCGCAGCATCCGATGAAGCCGATATCGTCGGACATGTCTTCGAGGGCTGGAATATCAGCCAGGGAGCAACGACGATCGCGCCGGATTACGGCATCGAGCGCTTCTATCTGCCGGAAGGCGAGGGGATGGCGATCCAGAACGACATGCGGGTGCGGCCGTTCGGCATCCGGGTGGCGATTGCGGCCAACGGCACCGCGCAGATCAAAGCGCTGGTGGATGGCGACAAGACACTGTTCGAGGAGCCGCTTTACTAGATCGCACTACGGCCTTGGCAATGATCCTCCTTCGCCAAGGCTTCGGAGGAGCTTCGAGTGGCCTGCCACCCGAAGCTCGAATAGCGAAGGGTGGTGCGGATGAAGGGACTCGAACCCCCACGCCTTTCGGCACTGGAACCTAAATCCAGGGCGTCTACCAATTCCGCCACATCCGCATTGCCCGGCCAATCCCATGTAGCCATCATTCTGTCAATGTCAGAGCCCACATCGGCATCATTGGCCGGAATGCAAAGATGGTTGAAAATCGGCCGCGCCTGTGACAAAAGGCGTGTCGAATGTGACGGGACGCGACGATCCGCTTCTGCAGAATGTGATAAGAAGTAGGAAAAACAAAGACTTATTCACATTTTGGAGCGTATTTCTGGAGGATTTGTGCCGCGTTGAGCGGACAGATCGCCAAGTCCCGCACCAAAAGCCATTCCCGGCAAGATCATACCGGCAGGCTGTAAACGGCAGGGGCCGTTTGACGGCCTCATTGGTGGAAACAAAGGTTTTATGATGCAGGTCACCGAAACGCTCAACTCCGGTCTCAAGCGCGAGATCAAGATCACCGTGCCGGCCGGTGACATGGAAGCCAAGCTGATGGCGCGGCTCTCCGATGCCAGGAACAAGGTCCGCATCAACGGCTTCCGCCCCGGCAAGGTGCCGGTGCAGCATCTGCGCAAGGTCTACGGCAAATCATTCATGGCCGAAGTGGTCAACGAGATTCTCAATGATTCGACCCGTTCGATCATCACCGGGCGCGGCGAAAAGGCCGCCATGCAGCCTGAAGTGATCATGACCGAGGACGAGAAGGAAGCCGAGAAGATCCTGGCAGGCGGTGCCGATTTCGAGTTCCGCCTGAACTATGAGGTCATTCCGCCGATCGAGATCAAGAATTTCTCCGACATCAAGGTGACGCGCCACGTGTTCGACGTGCCGGATGAAGAGATCGACGAGCAGGTCAAGCGTGTCGCTGAATCCGCCCGCACTTACGAGCCGAAGACCAGCAAGGCCGCCGAGGGCGACCGTGTGACCATCGATTATGTCGGCAAGATCGACGGCGAAGCCTTCGGCGGCGGCGCCGGCACCGATCAGCCGCTGGTGCTCGGCTCGAAGGAATTCATCCCCGGCTTCGAGGACCAGCTGGTCGGCAGCAAGGCCGGCGACGAGAAGCAGGTCACGGTTACCTTCCCGGAAAACTACCAGGCGGCGCATCTGGCCGGCAAGGAAGCCACTTTTGACGTGACGATCAAGGAAGTGTCGAAGCCCGGCGCGCTTGAGATCAACGACGAGATGGCCAAAAATCTCGGCCTTGAATCGCTGGAGCGCCTGCGCGAGGTGGTGCGCGGTCAGATCGAGAACCAGTTCGGCTCGATAACGCGCCAGAAAGTCAAGCGGCAGTTGCTCGACCAGCTCGACGCTGCTTACTCGTTCGAGGCGCCGTCCAAGCTCGTCGAGGCCGAGTTCAACAACATCTGGAACCAGGTCAACCGCGACCTCGAAGCTGCCGGGCGCACCTTTGCCGACGAAGAGACGACTGAAGAAGAAGCGCGTGCAGAATACATGCGGCTTGCCGAGCGCCGCGTGCGTCTCGGCCTGGTTCTCGCCGAAATCGGCGAGAAGGCCGGCGTCACGGTGACGGACGAGGAATTGCAGCGCGGCCTGTTCGAGCAGGTGCGTCGCTATCCGGCCAACCAGCAGCAGGAAGCCTTCGAATTCTATCGCAACAATCCCGAAGCGCTGAACACGTTGCGCGCGCCGATGTTCGAAGAGAAGGTGGTCGACCATCTGCTCGGCCAGATTTCGGTCACCGATGTCAAGGTCAGCAAGGAAGAGCTGCTGGCCGACGACGAGGATACGGAGACAACCAAGGCCAAGCCGGCGAAGAAGGCGGCTGCGAAAAAAGCGGACACCAAGAAGGCCGACGACGACGCTGAAGAGCCGAAGAAAAAGGCCGCGCCGAAGAAGAAGGCCGCCAAGGACGCTGAATAACGTCCCTGCTGAATTCCGAAAGGCCGCCTTCTCGAGGCGGCCTTTTTCGTTGTGGCGCAGACGCAACGGATTTCACGCATCTGGCGGTCGAGGTAGCGATATGAAGCTTTGATGATTATCTGCGCTGGGTTGCTGACCGCAGCGGTTGTTGGAGGCATCGTTGAGACAGTTCTTCGGTATCGGAAGCGTGGCGGCGGCGTTCCTGCTTGCGTCGGTCTGCGGCATTGCCCAGGCTGATACGGTTCTCGACAACTGGCGGTTCGACAAGAGCAGCGATGGCCTTGTCACCGCCTCGCTTTACGCGACCAACAAGCTCATCACCGGCGGCGGCGCATTGAGCTACAGCCCGGTTTTGACGATCGCGTGCCGGACCGCCGGCGAACCGCGTTGGAGCGAATGGCTGCAGCTGAGCGACACCGTTTCCGCCAGCCGAACCATCGCCATGTCGGTGACTGTCGGCCAATCCGGCAAGCTCAACGAAAGCTGGTCGGTCGGCCCGCGCAGCAGAATGCTGGTCCGCGACGGTGCCGACGGCATCAGGCGACTGATTTCCGCGGACCGGCTGCTGCTTTCCTGGCGGTTCGGGCTGCTGTCGGGGCGCGGCAAAGCCGAGTTTGACCTCACCGGAGTTGAAGAGGCGATCGGCCGGATCGCCGCCAGCTGCAACACCAAATTGCCTTGAGCAGATTGTCCGCAGTAAACCTTTGCATGGCCGAACTCTACCTGCCGGCCGGGTTCTGTGGTATGTAGGTGCCGCAACCCCAGGCAGTGGATATCCGTTCTGCCATTCAAGAGCGCATGCCAGCGGACTAAATGTCGGCCTGTGCAGGTCAGCCAGGGCAAATTGGCGATCAGGGAGGAAATGCCATGCGTGCCATTGTGTTTTTTATCATCATGTCCGTCGCCACCGTCATTGCCGGCCCCTCGCGGGCACAGGATGCCGCGGCGGGTGAGAAGGTCTTCGCCAAATGCAAGGTCTGCCACGTCGCAGACAAGGACCAGAACAAGGTGGGTCCGTCCTTGAACGGCGTTATCGGCCGAACGGCCGGGACGCATCCAGGGTTCAGCTATTCCAAGGCTATGACCGAGGCCGGAAAATCCGGCGTTAAATGGGACGAAGCCACGCTGACGACCTACCTTCACGATCCCAAGGCGATGGTCAAAGGAACGAAGATGGCATTCCCCGGCCTCAAGAAGGACGAGGACGTCGCCAATGTCATTGCTTATCTGAAGCAATTCTCCAAATAGACCGGCTCTTCCGCCGGATCTTGGTATAGCAAGCAGGTCGAGGCATAGCCTCGGCCGCAATCTGCCGGCAGTGTCGGTGGGGAGGGCGGCTCGTTGCAAAAAAGACATTGGCCGGCTAGGCTGCCATTCCCATCGGTGGTCGTCTGAATGTCGACTGAAGAAAGCCGTCTCAAGGATACCGGCATCCGCCTCTCGGAGGCGACGGCGGGTGATTTCTTTGCGCTTTTGAAACCACGCGTCATGGCGCTTGCCGTGTTTACTGCCTTCGTCGGCCTGATGATGGCGCCCGGCGTGATGAATCCAGTTATCGCCGTAATTGCCATCGGCGCAATCGCGGTTGGAGCGGGAGCCGCCGGCGCGCTCAATATGTGGTACGACGCAGACATAGACGTCTTGATGTCTCGCACGTCCAAGCGACCAATTCCGTCCGGTCGCGTCACGCCTGGCGAAGCTCTCAGCTTCGGTCTGGTGCTTTCCGCACTGTCGGTCATGACGCTCGGCGTACTGGTGGGGTGGCTCGCCGCATCGTTGTTGGCGTTCACCATCTTTTTCTATGTCGTCATCTACACGATGTGGCTGAAGCGCTCGACGCCACAGAATATCGTCATAGGTGGCGCGGCAGGCGCCCTTCCTCCGGTGATCGGGTGGGCTGCTGCAACCGGCGCAATCGGCATTGAAAGTCTCATCCTGTTTCTGATCATTTTCCTCTGGACGCCGCCTCATTTCTGGGCGCTGGCCCTTTTCAAGGTCGGTGACTATGCCGCGGCGGGGGTCCCGATGATGCCGAATGTGGCCGGCCAGCACTCGACCAGAAAACAAATCTTCGCCTATTCGCTGCTCTTGGCGCCAATCGGCGTGCTCCCTTGGGGCTTCGGCTTCGCGAGCGGATACTACGGCACTGCTTCAGCCGCGTTGGGTGCAGGTTTCATTTGGCAGGCCTGGAAGGTTCTCGTCGCCGACAAGGAGATGAAGCCGGCAAAGGCGCTGTTTGCGTATTCGATTGTCTATCTTTTCGCAATATTTGCGGCGTTGCTTGCCGACACCATTGTAATGCGAGTGATCGCTTCAGCCGACTATTGACCCCGGCTCAAAACATCACGTTGGCAGAGCACAAAATCCCAGCAACAGCAGAATAACGACGCCAAGGCCGAGTATGAGAACTGTCCTTCCGTCCATGACCTTCACCTTCGACTAGAAGAGCATATCGAAGAACGGCGTCCGTAGCTAGTCAGGCTACCCGGGACCTCCTGCTCCCGGGCCTTCCTACAAAGCGCGACAAGTCCCCCGCATGAGAGTATATTGATCATGGTGCAGGTCGCGGTTTGCGTGGGCCAATCATGCAGAACGGCAGCACCGTAAAATGCGACCTTACCGGACCTGGTCTGGAGGAATGGTCATGGCAAGCTTTCACGTGATAGCAGGCGCCAGCGAGACGCTGGAACACACCAGAATTCGAAAAATCGGTGTCTCCGATCTTTTTGATGCGCTCAGGCGTGGCGTCGATGATTTCATGGTCAAACCGTCGCACATCGTTTTTCTCTGCCTGATCTATCCGATTGCGGGAGTCGTGCTTGCTGTCTGGACATCAGGTAACAACACGCTGCCATTGCTGTTTCCGCTTGTATCCGGCTTTGCACTGATTGGTCCGTTCGCGGCGATCGGCCTCTATGAGATCAGCCGGCGACGGGAAGCCGGGCTCGACGCCTCGTGGAGGCACGCCTTTGAGGTCAGGAGTTCTCCAGCACTGCCGGCTATTGCAGCGGTCGGCGTCATGCTGCTTGCGATCTTCATCGCCTGGCTTTTGACGGCCCAGATATTCTACCAGACCCTGTTCGGCCCGGCGCCGCCGCAATCGCTGTCCAGCTTCATCAGTGAAATATTTGCCACGGGACGCGGCTGGACGCTCATCATCCTGGGTCACGCCATCGGCTTCGTGTTCGCCGCGGTTGTGTTGTGCACCACGGTCGTCGCATTCCCGTTGTTGCTCGACCGCGATGTCGGCGCCTACGAAGCCATCCACACCTCGGTGCGCGTTGTCCTGGCCAACCCGATCGTGATGGCCGTGTGGGGCCTTATCGTCGCCGTCGCCCTGATCGTCGGCTCGCTGCCAGTCTTCGCCGGGTTGGCAGTCGTGCTGCCGATCCTTGGTCATGCGACCTGGCATGTCTATCGGAAAGTTGTGGAATCGCCGCCGGCCACCAGACCGTGAGCTGAAAAAAACCAGCCCGGCGCGCACCGGTGAAAGTGCCGGTGCGGGCAGGTGGGGCAGAGCTTTCAATAGGCCGGATGGCTGAAACGGGCCTGGCGCGCGTCCTTTGTCAGGTCGCGAAAATCCCTGCCGCTCACATGCACCAGCGTCCTATGATCACCGCCCTCGAAATAGATTTCGGGAGCGTCGCCGAGGCTTTCATCGAGGACCACTGGCACATCATAGGCAGCGCCGATCGGTGGCACAGCGCCGACATCGCAATCGCCGAACAACGAGACCACCTCGTCTTCGCAGGCAAGTCCAAGAGGCTTCTCCATGACATCCTGCAATGTCGCGAGTTCTATCCTGTGCGTGCTTGGAACCACGGCGAGCGCGTAGCCACGGTCGTGGTGAACGACCACCGATTTGGCCATTATGCTGCCAGGCACATGTGCCGCAATGGCGGATTGTCTGCTTGTCGCCGTGCGGTGATGCTCGACGGTGTCGTAGGAAATTCCCTTCCTATCGATGAAGTCTTTCAGTCTGGTTGCGATGGTCATCTTGGGCGCCCCTTGCTGGTGTTCGCGACGCATGTGGAAACGCCGGCATCGCCTGTCGTTTCCGATACCAACAGAAATGGACCAGTCGTGGATTGTTTCAAGGCGAAGGCTCCAGGACCGGACGGCCCGGATCCGGATTGCATGTCAGGGCCCGGCCCCGAAAAACGCCATTCGGGTGAGAAGCGTGTAGTCCGCTTCGAAGACCATCATCGTCACGAACACCAGAACCAGCACCGGCGGCAGGATAATTGCATATGCCAGTGCCAGCCGTTCCCAGGCCATGTGCATGAAGATGGCGACGATCAGTCCTGCCTTAAGGATCATGAAGATCAGGATCAGCGACCATCTGAGATAGCCGTGGAGACCGAAATAGTCGACCAGATAGGAGCAGGTGCTGAGGATGAACAACCACGCCCAGACCACCAGATAGAGCTTGATCGGGTGCTCCTGATGAACCTCCGCCGGGGTAACGCCGGTCGTCGTCGCATCATGGGTACGGGCGCTGTCCAGTGCGTGTTGTCCCAGGCCGTTTGCGGTTGCTTCAGCCATGTCCTGCCTCTCACCAAAGATAGAAAAATGCGAAAATGAACACCCAGACCAGGTCGACGAAATGCCAGTAAAGCCCCATGATTTCGACGTTCTCGTAGCGGCCCCTTCGGCTGGTGAAGAAGCCGGGCCGTCCGACATCGTAATCCCCGCGCCAGACCTTTCGCGCCACGATGATCAGGAAGATCACCCCGATCGTCACGTGCGTGCCGTGGAAGCCGGTGATCATGAAAAAGGATGCGCCGAACTGGGCAGCGCCCCAGGGATTGCCCCAAGGCCGCACGCCCTCGGTGATCAGCTTGGTCCATTCGAAGGCCTGCATGCCGACAAAGGTCGCGCCGAGTGCTGCGGTCAAGAGCATCAGCACTGCCGTCTTGCGGCGGTCGCGGCGGTAGCCGAAATTGACCGCCATGGCCATCGTTCCGCTGCTCGAGATCAGCACGAAGGTCATGATGGCGATAAGGATCAGTGGAATGTCGGAGCCACCGATGCGCAGGGCGAAGACCTCGCTCGGATTGGGCCACGGCACACGTGTTGAGATACGCGCGGTCATGTAGGAGAGCAGGAAGCAGCCGAAGATGAACGTGTCGCTGAGCAGGAAGATCCACATCATGGCCTTGCCCCAGGACACGTTTTTGAACGCCCGCTGATCCGAGGACCAGTCGGCGGCGATGCCTTGCCAGCCTGCGGGCCGCGGCTCTGTTCGGCCGATGTGGGCCAGTGTCGTCTCTGCCATCCGCCCGTTCCTCCTAGGTCAGCAACCCTCGGCAAATGTCGATTAAAGTCGAAGCCCAGCCGGCCAGAAGCGCAAAGATGGCGAGCCAGACGAAAAGCAGGAAATGCCAGTACATGGCGCACAGCTCGACACTGAGGCGAAGCCGCTGCGGCTGCGCTCCGTTCCAGGCGCCGACGCTCGTTCTGCCCAGCCCGACCAGTCCTCCCAGTATATGCAGGCCATGCATTCCCGTTAGCAGGTAGAAGAAGCTGTTGGCCGGATTGGATGCCAGAAAATAGCCATCCGCACTCAGTTCCCGCCATGCCACAAGCTGTCCAATCAGGAAGACGAGCGCCGTGAGTCCAGCGGTGGCGAGGCCAAGCCTGACCATGTCCACTTGACCCTTGCGCGCCGCGAACGAAGCGCACTGTATCGCAATGCTGCTCAAGACCAGTACGCCGGTGTTAAGCCAGAGCAGGGGCGGGATGGGCAGCGGCCGCCAATCCGACAGCGCCATGCGCATGAAGTAAGCACTGGTGAACAGCGCGAACAGGCAGCCGACGACGGCAAGGAAGACGCCGAGACCGATCTTTGCGGTCGGCAGCGCCGATCGGTCCAGAGCGACAAAATCCCCGATCATACCTTGCTCGAGCCACGGTTTCGTCATTAGCCGCTGATGGGAAAGCCACCACCCGGCAATACCGGCGATCACGAGCAGGAAGACCAGGATTACGCTCATGCCGGCTCCCTGGAGGGCGCGAAGGAGCCCGGAACGTTTTGCGGTATGAAGTCCTCCTTGGCTCCCGGTACGCTGTAGTCATAGGCCCAGCGATAGACGATCGGCAGATCCTTGCCGAAATTGCCGTGGGCGGGCGGTGTTTCGGGCGTCTGCCACTCGAGCGTCGTTGCCCGCCACGGATTGCCGCCAGCCTCACGGCCATGGCGGATGCTCCAGATGAGATTGAACAGAAACACAATCTGAGCAAAACCGACTATAAAAGCCATGATGCTGATAAACGAGTTCAGGTGGTGAGCCGATTCCGTCATGATCGTCATGTCGGTCAATTCGTTGTACCGCCGCGGCACGCCCATCAAGCCGAGATAGTGCATGGGAAAGAAGATCAGATAGGCGCCGAGGAAGGTGACCCAGAAATGGAACCGGCCCAGTGTCTCGTTCAGCATCCGGCCGGTGACCTTCGGATACCAGTGATAGATCGCGCCGAAGATTACGATGATCGGGGCAACCCCCATGACCATGTGGAAATGGGCGACGACGAACATCGTGTCCGACAGCGGAACGTCGACGACGACATTGCCGAGGAACAAGCCGGTCAACCCGCCATTGACGAAGGTGACGATGAAGGCCAGGGCAAAAAGCATCGGAATCGTGAGGTGGATGTCGCCGCGCCACAGCGTCAGCACCCAATTGTAGACCTTGATGGCTGTTGGGACGGCGATGATCAATGTCGTTGTGGCGAAGAAAAAGCCGAAATAGGGATGCATGCCACTGACATACATGTGGTGCGCCCAGACCACGAAGCTCAGCGCGCCGATGCCGACGATGGCCCAGACCATCATGCGGTAGCCGAAGATGTTCTTGCGCGCATGGGTGCTGATCAGGTCGGATACGATGCCGAAGGCCGGAAGCGCCACGATGTAGACCTCCGGATGGCCGAAGAACCAGAACAGATGCTGGAACAGGATCGGGCTGCCGCCGCCGTGCTGCAACTGTTCGCCCATCTCGACGATCGCCGGCATGAAGAAGCTGGTGCCGAGCGCCCGGTCGAGCAGCATCATCACGCAGGCGACGAACAGCGCCGGGAAGGCGAGCAGCGCCATGATGGTGGCGGTGAAAATACCCCAGACAGTAAGCGGAAGGCGCATCAGCGTCATGCCGCGCGTGCGCCCCTGCAGCACCGTCACGACATAGTTCAAGCCGCCCATGGTAAAGCCGACGATGAATAGGATCAGCGAGACAAGCATCAGGATGATGCCCCAGTCCTGGCCGCCTGGCGTACCGGTCATGATCGCCTGCGGCGGATAGAGCGTCCAGCCGGCACCCGTCGGTCCGCCGGGCGCAAAGAAGCTCGACACCAGGACCAGCACGGCAAGCAGATAGATCCAGTAGCTCAGCATGTTGACATAGGGAAAGACCATGTCGCGAGCACCAACCATCAACGGGATCAGATAGTTGCCGAAGCCGCCCAGGAAGAGTGCCGTGAGCAGGTAGATCACCATGATCATGCCGTGCATGGTGATGAACTGGTAGTAGGCTTCCGGGGTGATGAAGTCGAATGTGCCGGGGAAGCCGAGTTGCAGCCGCATCAGCCAGGATAGCACCAGCGCGACCATGCCGATCGCTGTCGCCGTCGCCGAATACTGGATGGCGATGACCTTGGCGTCCTGCGAGAAAACGTATTTCGTCCACCAGCTGTGCGGATGGTAGAGTTCCATTTCCGCGACTTCGGCCGGCGGTACCGCATCTGCAGGTGTGATATCGACCATAGGAACACCTCCGTGCCCTTTTCGGCCAGCCCGACAGTTCGGGCTTGCCACACTAATTTCAATCCCGACGGCGCGCCGTCGTTCCGGTTTCCTACTCTGCCGAGCCCATCTGCTGGGGGGCGGACAGCTGCGCAAAAGTCTGCTGCTGGCCAAGCCACGCCAGATAGTCTTCCTGAGTATCGACCATGACCACGCCATGCATCATCGGATGTCCCTGGCCGCAGAGTTCGGCACACAGGACCTGGAAGGTTCCGGTCTTGGTCGGAGTGAACCAGAAATAGGTGACCGAGCCCGGGATCATGTCCATCTTGGCGCGGAATTCCGGCACGTAGAAATCGTGCAGCACATCGATCGAGCGGAGCAGCATCTTGACCGGTTTGCCTACCGGGAGGTGCAGGTCGGCCGCTTCCACTACGACATCGTCCTGGCCGTTGGCATCGGTGGCGATGACGCCGAGTGGATTTTCAGCGTTGACGTCGCGAGTGTCGGATGTGCCGAGCTTGCCGTCCTTGCCGGGGAGGCGGAAACTCCATTGCCACTGCTGGCCGACGACTTCGACCTCGGTTGCGTCACTTGGAACGTTAACGAACCGGCTCCAGACGAACAGGCCTGGAACGAGCAAAGCGGTGACGCCAACCGCGGTGACGACCGTCAGCCAGGATTCGAGCCGCCTGTTCTCAGGTTCATATGCCGCCTGATTGCCTTCCCGATGACGGAAGCGGAAGACGCAATAGGCCATGAAAAGAACCACGGCGGCGAAGACGACACCGGTGATCCAGAAAGTTATGATGATGGTGTTGTCGATATAGTCCCAGTTCGAGGCAATCGGCGTCCACCACCATGGGCTCAGGAAGTGGAACAACACCGAGCCCACGACTATCAGAACGAGTACAAGCGCAACGGCCATGTCCCGGTTCCTCCCGGTATTCCAAGCGGCGCAAGCCGTCCCCGGGAAATACCAAGTGCATCATAACTTGATTTGCGATGAAAATTCTAGAGCCGGCTGTGGGAAGGGCAAAAATACCATTTCGGCGCTGGCGGTCCTTCGGTTCGGCGATGATCAGCGGCAGCGCGTGGCAAACATCGTCAGCGTCGAGTAACCGGCAAGGGCGGGCACGCCGAATGTGCCCGGCAGAGTCACCGGAACGGCGATCGTCGGGGATCGTCGCGCGCAGGTTCTGCAGGAACAGCAGCATGACGAAGAACGTCAGCACGATTGCTTCGAGCAGTGTCCGTTCACCTGCTCGACGCTCGACGAAGAGAGTGGAGCCACTTTATTGGCCGGCAGATGTCACCCGCCAAACTGTGTTGCCGACGTCGTCGGCGATGAGCAGGGCCCCGGTTTTGTCGACAGCCAGGCCGACAGGCCGGCCGCGCGCCTTGTTGTCCTTGTCCAGGAAGTCAGTCACCACGTCGGTAGCGACGCCGCTCGGACGGCCGCCGCTGAATGGTACGAACACTACCTTGTAACCATTAAAACGCGTGCGGTTCCAGCTGCCATGCTCGCCAACGAAGGCGCCGCCGCGATATGCCTCGGGAAGGCTGGTTGCCGTATAGAAGGCCAGTCCCAGAGGGGCGACGTGGGAACTCAGTGCATAATCCGGAACGATCGCTTTTGCGACCAGGTCCGGACGTTGGGGCATGACGCGGGGATCGAGATGCTGGCCGTAATAGCTGTATGGCCATCCGTAGAAGCCGCCATCCTTTACCGAGGTCAGATAATCCGGCACGAGATTGGGGCCGAGCTCGTCGCGCTCATTGATCACTGCCCAGAGCGCCCCGGTCTGCGGCTCCCAGCTCAGGCCGTTTGGATTGCGCAAACCGCTGGCGAAAATGCGCGACCGGCCGGTGGCCCTGTCTACCTGCCAGATGGCGGCGCGGTTCTTCTCCGCCTCGATGCCGTTTTCGGCGACGTTGCTGTTCGAGCCGATGCCGACATAGAGCAGCGAGCCGTCGGGGCTTGCCACCAGGCTCTTCGTCCAATGGTGGTCGATCGGGCCGCCGGGCAGGGCGGTTAGCGGCGTCCCGGGCGCGGTGATCTTTGTGTCACCGGTGTTGTAGGGATAGCGGACGATGGATTCGGTATTGGCGACGTAGAGATCGCTTCCCACCAGCGCCACGCCAAAGGGGGAGCTCAGGTGGTCGAGGAATACGCTGGTCAGCTCCGGCTTGCCATCGCCATCGGTGTCGCGCAGCAGCGTAATGCGGTTGCTTGGGCCGCTGTCGCCGCCCGAGGTAACCCAGGATTCGATCCAGCCCATCACCAAATCCTTGGGCCGTTTGATCGGTTCGCCACCCGGCGCCTTGGACTCGACCACCAGGACGTCGCCGTTGGGCAGCACGTAAAGCGACCGCGGATGCTGCAAGCCGTGGGCATAAGCCTGGATCTGCAGCCCCTGCGCGACGGTCGGCTTTTCGTCGTTCTTCCATCCGACCACGGAAGCGAGGTGCATGGGCGGGAAGAAATATTGGATCGGCTCCGGCAGGTTTGGATTCGGCCCTATCTGACTGCTGGGATCCGGGTCGTTGCCGCTGCACGCTGCAAGAGTGATCGCCGCAGTGCAAACGAGGACGGACACCGCGATGCGCCTGGTCTGACCGATGGAGCTTGCTATGCGCATCAATCCGCCACTCCGACGTGATGCCGGTACACCATGGACCAGCCCAGCCAACCAGTGAAGATGAGGATGAGCACGACAACCGCCGAGAGGATCAAGCCGGTAGGAACGATGGAGGTCCATGCATCGCGGGAGTGCACGAGCATGTTGATGATGGATAACGCCAGCGCCAGAAGATTGCCGAGCACGTGCGGCCAGGCGGGGGGCTGTGCCCTTATCAGCGGATTGGCCAGGAAATCGATCAGCCCCGCGATCGCTGCTAGGCAGCCCATGATCACGCCGACGGTAACCAGCCAAGCGGAGAAGTCAGCCCACATCATCTCCGCTGTTCGCCAATAGGCTAGATCCGTCAGCAGGGTGCCGGCGAAGCAGGCGATCGGAAATGGCACGAGCATCGGATGGATAGGATGTCCCGCAATCCTGGCCGTCGAACGCGGATTGTGACCGACCATAATGCGCCATCCTTCCTATTCTCGTCCAAACAAACGCCGCCTGCCCGGCCTCCGGCGGCTGTTGCCGAGAGACCGGCAGACGACCGATAGATCCGTCAGGCCCAAAAAAGGGCGCTGGCTGGCTGCGCCTGTTAGGCGGCGGACTGGGTCGGCGGGTTCTGATACATCATCCAGAGCTCGAGCGCCGCCAGCACGGCGACCAGAATGCCGATCACGACATGCACGGTCATCGCCGTGGTCGCCTGGAATCCAAGCACCCAGGGCGATGCGAGAACCCACAGTCCGACGACCAGGTTCACCCACTCTTCCCACACGGCAAATGCTGCGAGGGCGGCAACCGAAAGCACGACAATCAAGATTCCGCTGCCGAGGGCGTTCTGCGTCTGCGGGCCTGCCGCAAAGGTGAAGATCCAGGGGGAGAAGAACAGAATTGCCCCAAGGATCAGGTTGGCTACGTCACAGAGCCTGGCGTTTGTCCACTGGTTCATGGCATCCTCCATAGGGAGCGTTTATGGCTCCCGAGTTCGGCAAGGTGGTGCCTGAGTTCGGCGAGATGCGCCCGAAGCCGCTCACTCCGTGTCACGGTAGTGCCCTGCCCGGCTGGAATTCCGCATCTGGCGGTACTCCAGCCAAATCCGGCTATCTAACTGAATTCCGGGCTTTATGTTCCATTCGGCACCGGCACGCCTGGATCACTTGGTGGTGATCGAGCGATCCAAAGCTGCCTGTCAGGGGGCGGCGGGGCGGCGGCGCGTAGCTCATTCTGTCTTTTTATCGAGCCGGTGAAACATTTCTCATGGATCGCAGTTCTTGGATGCAGAGGAGTTGAATAAGGGCAACCTGATTGCACGGGAGGAGCACGGACGGCACAACTATAAATACGCTCTGCATAGAATACTTCGCAACTGGAAGCTCTCGCTTGTCTTGGTTGCCGCCGAAGCTTGTTTGAAAGACGGCGGTCGCCGCCGAAAAGATTTCTAAATGAAAATAGCCCAGATCGCACCGCTAACCGAATCCGTGCCGCCCCGAACCTACGGTGGAACGGAGCGAATTGTTTCGTATCTGACCGAAGAACTTGTCCGACAGGGCCACGAGGTGACGCTGTTCGCCAGCGCCGATTCTCGTACCTCAGCCGAGCTGGTGCGGTGTTGCGACGTCGCGCTGCGCCTGAACCCCAGGGTCCAGGACGGTGGTCCGCACCATGTTATGATGCTTGAACGGGTGCGCCGGCGAGCCGATGAATTCGACGTTTTACATTTCCACGTCGATGTCCTGCACTTCCCCATAATTCGGGATTTTGCCAGACGAACGGTTACCACGCTTCACGGCAGGCTCGACCTGCCCGATCTGGCGCAGCTTTATGCGATGTTCGACGACGTTCCCCTGGTCTCGATCTCCTTCGACCAGCGCCGGCCCATGCCGCCCGTCAATTGGGTTGGAACCGTGCATCACGGCCTGCCCCGCGATCTTCTGCCATTCCACCCGAACACCTCTGGCTATCTTGCGTTTCTCGGTCGCATCTCGCCGGAAAAGGGGCCGGAAGCGGCCATAGAAATAGCAGCGCGGGCCGGGTTTCCCCTGAAGATCGCCGCCAAGATCGACAAGGTGGACCAGTCGTTCTGGAAGGAAAGGGTCGAGCCGCAAGTGCTGCGGCATTCGAACGTGGAGTTCATTGGCGAGATCGATGAGCGGCAAAAGGCGGATTTTCTGGGCAATGCGATAGCGCTTTTGTTTCCGATCGACTGGCCGGAACCCTTCGGGCTCGTAACGATCGAAGCAATGGCCTGCGGTACGCCGGTGGTTGCGTTCCGGCGTGGCGCCGTCCCGGAGATCATCGATGACGGTGTGTCCGGATGGATCGTGGATACGGTGGAGGAAGCCGTGGGCGCGCTCCGGCGCATAGACAGCCTCGATCGCGCACGAGTGCGGCAGACGTTCGAGAAGCGGTTCACGGTCGAGCGCATGTGCAGCGATTATGTGGCACTCTACCGAGCACTCACGAGCGGCACGGCAGACGCAGTTGCCCCCACAAACGAGCTCTCCAGAAATATCGCGATGGTGGCTGTGCCGGGCTGAGGAACCGACTAATCCACATACAGACCACGACGGCGGAGTCCGGGAGCGCCTGCGGGGTCCTGTCGCCGGGCGCGGCGATCGCGCCAGAAGCCTTTGATCAGCAGCAAGCCTTCCCGGGGCTGATGCTTTCGCGAGCGGCGGCGCACTGCCGCCCGGTCCGGATTGACGCGCGCTACTTTCGCTGCAAAGGTGCTTTAACGACTTGTTTACCATGCGTCAGTCAGGGGTGGGGGGAATTTGGAACGCTTTCTGGGCGCGAACCGCCTTAATTGGGATGATCGGGCCGAACTGCACTCGACCGACACAACGGGCAGCTACCACATCGAGAATGTGCTGGCCGGCGGATCCAATCTCTATGAGCTGGAAACACGCGAGCTCGGCGATATCGCCGGCAAGGATATCGTCCACCTGCAGTGTCACATCGGTCTTGACACGATCAGCCTGAAGAATCTCGGCGCAGGCAGCGTGACCGGGCTCGACTTTTCACCGACGGCGATCGTGGCGGCGCGGGATTTTGCTGCGAAGGCAGGCACCGACGTGCGCTTCGTGGAAGCGCCACTGTTCGAGGCGGTGGAAGCGCTCGGCCGGACCTTTGACATCGCTTACGTTACTTGGGGCTCGGTAAACTGGCTGGACGACGTGTTCCGTTGGGCGCGGGTGGTTGCCGATCTTCTGCGACCCGGCGGCCGCCTCTACATGGCCGAGGGCCATCCATTGATGTTTCAGTGCGATCGAAAGGCCGCGGCCCTGGAATTGAAGCACGACTGGCGAACGCCGATAGCTCGGCCGCTCGCCTGGAACGAGGAACTGACCTACACCGGCGATGATCGCATCTTGAAGCATCCTCGCTATTATGAATGGATCCACCCGATCAGTGACGTGGTGAATGCGCTGATTTCAGCTGGTCTGACGCTCGATTTTCTCAATGAGCATGATACGGTTTCGTGGCAGCACTTTTCATTTGCCGTGCGCGCCGGCAAGGATATGTACGGCCTACCCGAGAACTCTCCCAAGATACCGATGGCCTATTCCATTGGCGCGACGAAGCGCAGCGTCGGCAAGATACCATACCTTGTGTCTCCCAAGGCGATTGAGGGGCACTAGTCCAAGGTCAACGCTCCAGAGTACTCGGGTCGGAGCGTCGAAATGTGCAATGGCGCTCGGGCGCCTCGATCTTCCGAGCAAGGCTGATCTAGCTGGCGTTTCATATTGGTCCGCATCGTGCAGCCCGCCTTCAGCATCGCTGTCGGTATCGCAGCCGGCGTCAGCCGTCGGAAAATGAAATTTCTCAGGAGTATGAAGGTCAAATTAAACATTGAAAGCTAATGTTCCTCATCGGGTCGACCCCGAGAACCTGAAAATGGCACTTGAGGAATCGCCTATTGGCTTTTTTCCGCGCTAGGTTCAACGGCATCAAGGAGGCCGTCTTTTCGTCGGCAAATATTCCGGCGGCGATCGCGTTTGTCGTCATCCTTGTCAGCGCAGCGTTCGCGGAGCACCAGAACAAAATCGTCTCGGACCAGGCCGTCCGTGCGGACGTGCTGACCAAGGTCAATCTCATCCGCGCCAAGCTCGAAGGCAATATCAATGGAAACCTCCAGCTCGTGCGTGGACTGGTCGCCGCGGTCGTGACCGAGCCCTATATGGGACAGCAACGCTTCGCCTCGCTCGCGAGCAATCTATTTGGCGCCGACTCGCAATTGAACGATATTGCCGGCGCGCCCGATCTGGTCGTTTCCCTGATGTATCCGATGGAGGGTAACGAGCAGGCGATGGGTCTGGACTACCGCAAGAACGAGCGGCAGCGTGCGGCTGCGCTAAGGGCGCGAGACGAACGCAAGCTGGTGCTTGCCGGTCCCGTCGACCTGAAACAGGGAGGACAAGGCTTCATCGGCCGCTTTCCGGTCTTCGTGCCGAGCGCTGGCAATACGGAAAGGTTCTGGGGTATCATTTCCGCCGTTGTCGACGTGCAGCGCCTTTACAAAGCGAGCGGCCTGCTTGACGACGATCTCGGGATCGACGTAGCGCTGATCGGCAGGGACGCCCTCGGTCACCGAGGTGGTCAATTCTACGGCAATGAGGAGATCAGCAAAAGCGATCCGGTGACGGCTGACGTTTTGCTTCCTTCCGGCTCGTGGCAGCTCGCGGCCATTCCCAAAAACGGCTGGCCTTCGACGCCAAGCAACGCATGGTTGTTGCGCGCGATCATGGCGACGGCCGGAGCCTTGGTTGTGTTCCCTTTCCTGGTCACAGGCCGCCTGATTGGCGAAAGACAGCGCAATTATGCGGAATTGCGTCGATTGTCACGACGCTTGGAACTCGCTCTGGAAGCTTCGGCTATTGGGGTTTGGGAACACGATCTCGCGACCAACGAGCTTACGTGGGATGATCGCGTCAACGAAATATATGGCAAACCAACCGGCGAGCACCGGGGCTACCCAGACTGGGCGGGAGCAATCCACCCAGATGATTTGGCTGGCGCCAACGCGGACTTCGACAGGGCGGTGGCCAGCGGACGACCATATTTGTCGGAGTACCGAATTGTGCGTCAGGATGGCGAGATCCGTCATGTCCGGTCCAAGGCGATCCTTTACCGGGTCGCAAACGACACCCCAAAAATGATCGGCGCGGAATGGGACGTGACTGCGGACGTCCTGCTGAACAAGGATCTGGTTCGTGCAAAACAGCTGTCCGAGTCGAAAAATGCAGAACTCGAGTCGGCCAAAGCGCGCATAGAGCACATCGCGCTTCATGATTCGCTGACCGGCTTGCCCAACCGGCGTTACCTCGACCAGGTACTGGAACATTACGCGGCAAACGCCAGGCGCTCAGGCGGGCACGCGGCACTGCTTCACATAGATCTGGATCGGTTCAAGCACATCAACGATACGCTGGGCCACGCCGCCGGTGACGCGATGTTGGTTCACGCGTCAACCGTGCTCAGGTCGAAGGTCGGCGACGAGGGATTCGTCGCCCGTATCGGGGGAGACGAATTCATCGTTCTGTGCGTGGTGCGCGACGATACCAAGCAACTGGCGCTGCTCGCCGACCGCATCATCAGCCAGATGCGCGAACCCGTCTACTATCAGGGTCATCGATGCCGTTTTGGTGTCAGCGTGGGAATCGCTGTCGATAACGCAAAAGATGTCGAAGCCAAACACCTGCTGGTGAACGCCGATATCGCGCTTTACCGAGCAAAGGGGCGGGGCCGCAATCGATACGAATTCTTCACCGACGCGATGCAAAGCGAAATCGTCGATACTAAGCGGATTGCCGACGAAATTCTCGGCGGCCTCGAGCGCAACGAGTTCATCCCCTTCTACCAGCCCCAATTTGACGCAAAGACGCTCGAAATCGTTGGGGTTGAGGCGCTGGCGAGGTGGAAACATCCAATAAAGGGTATTTTGGCGCCCGACATCTTCCTGAGGATTGCAGAAGAACTGAACGTCGTCTCGATCATCGACCAAGCCATATTGAAACAATCGCTTTCGGATTTCGAAGAGTGGTCCGCTGCAAAACTTCACATTCCGCGGGTGTCGGTCAATGTCTCGGCCAGGCGCCTTCAAGACGAGGAGCTCATCAAGAGCCTGCGAGAACAAAATATCAAGAAAGGAACAGTTTCGTTCGAGCTTGTTGAGTCGATTTTCCTGGACGAGAACGACGACCTTGTCACCTGGAATATCGAGCAGATAAAAGAGCTGGGGATTGACGTCGAAATAGACGATTTTGGTACCGGCTACGCTTCGATGGTCAGTTTGCTGAAGTTGCAGCCGCGCCGGCTGAAGATTGATCGGCAGCTGGTCACCCCAATCGTCAAATCTCCGCAGAGAAGGCAGGTTGTCTCGTCGATCATTGAAATCGGCAAGTCGCTGGGTATCGAGGTCGTGGCGGAAGGCGTTGAGACGATGCAGCATGCACGGCTACTCAAGGGCCTGGGCTGCGACATATTGCAGGGTTATGCCTTCGGCCACGCGTTCGACTCCGAGGGACTTAAGACCTTTGTCCGATCGCGGCGCCTGCGCACGGCCAGCTGAGCCTCGGCGCCAGAGTTTTATCGAGCCGACCGCCTTGACGTTGCGGTCCATAGGCGCACAGCGGACAAAGCAGAAAACAACGCCAAACCTCAGATCAGCAGCAGGCCCTTCATGCTGGAGTGGCCTTTCCTGCCGATGATGATGTGGTCGTGAACGGCAATGCCAAGCGGTTTGGCCGTCTCTATGATCAGCTTGGTCATCTCGATGTCGGCGCGCGACGGCGTCGGGTCTCCCGACGGATGGTTATGCGCCAGAATGATCGCCGTGGCGGAGAGCTCCAAGGCGCGCCTGACCACCTCGCGCGGATAGACCGGTGTGTGGTCGACGGTGCCGACCTGCTGGACTTCGTCGGCGATCAGCGCGTTTTTCTTGTCGAGGAACAGGATGCGGAATTGCTCGCGCTCCTCGAAAGCCATCACCGACCGGCAGTATTCGAGAACCTGCGTCCAGGTCGACAACAGCTCGCGGCCGGCGATCTCGCCGCGCGCCATGCGCTGCGCCGTTGCCGCAACCACCTTGAGGTCGAGCGCCACCGCCGGGCCGATGCCCTTCACCTCCTGCAGGCGCTCGACGGGCGCACCGAGGACCTCGGCCAATGTACCGAAGCGTGCCAGCAATGCCTTGGCGACAGGCTTGGTGTCGGCGCGCGGGATCAGCCGAAACAACAAAAGCTCGAGCAGTTCGTAGTCGGGGAGGGTGTTGGTACCGGCGGCGAAGCGCTCGCGCAGGCGGTCGCGATGGCCGAGATAATGCGGCTTGTCGGCGGCCACCGCCTTCGCGGGCGATCGCACTGGCCTTTCGGGAAAGAAGGCCCGCTCGTCGTCGTCACCGTTCATGGCTGCCCCACCCAGCATTTGCCGGGCAAGGTAACGCCCGATCTGCCAGACACTAGGCCCGCAGGCCGGGGCGGTCGAGGTTTTTTGGCGACAGCGTGAAGATCTCGCAGCCGGTCTCGGTGACGCCGATCGTGTGCTCGTACTGCGCCGACAGCGAACGGTCGCGCGTCACCGCGGTCCAGCCGTCCGACAGCACTTTCACATGCGGCCGGCCGAGATTGATCATCGGCTCGACGGTGAAGATCATGCCCGGCCGCATCTCGACGCCTTCGCTGGCGCTGCCGTAATGCAGGATATTCGGCGCGTCGTGAAACAGCCGGCCAACCCCGTGGCCGCAGAAATCGCGCACCACCGAGCAACGCTCGGCTTCGGCATAGGTCTGGATGGCGGCGCCGATGGCGCCGGTTCGGGCGCCCGGCTTGATTGCCGCGATGCCGCGCATCAGGCACTCATACGTGACTTCGAGCAGCCGCTCCGCGGCACGCTTGATCGTGCCCACCGGATACATGCGCGAGGAGTCGCCATGCCAGCCGTCGAGGATATAGGTGACGTCGATATTGACGATGTCGCCATCCTTCAACGGCTTGCTGTCGGGTATGCCGTGACAGACGACGTGGTTGATCGAGGTGCAGGATGATTTCGTGTAGCCACGGTAGTTGAGCGTCGCCGGAAGCGCGCCATGATCCATCCCGAACTCGAAGACGAAGCGATCAATCGCTTCGGTGGTGACGCCGGGCGCCACAATCGGTACCAGTTCGTCGAGGCAGCGCGCGGTGAGATCGCAAGCCTTGCGCATGCCGACAAAACCTTCCTCGTCGTAAAGACGGATCTGGCCGGTGTTTCTGAGCGGTGCCGTGGCGGCGTCGAGATAGGTGACCATTTTTGTCCGTCTTGCAGGGATGCGAGGCCTGGATGAGCCCGCGAGAGAAATCCCCCCAGATTTGGCACCGGAAAGCGCAAGGTTCAAGGACGAACTGCCGGCGACGGCCGAAGACCGGCGATATTCATGCCTGGGAGCATTCTCCTTGCCTGCAGCGGCTCATGCTTCCGCCGGGTTCATCTGGCTACCGCAGTGACGACACATTTCTAGGCGAGAAGTCGGCCCAAGCGTTAGCCGCCAGGGCAACTTTTTGCGACGAACGCCGCTGCTGCGGGGTCGGTTCGGGAGAGATCGAATGGACAGACTGCAATTCGAGGTGCCGGTGCGGATCGCGCCTGTGCCCGGCCAGCCGGTCGAGGAAATCTACAGTGTCGAGCAGGCGCTCGATTTCCTGCAAACGTGGCCGGTTCGCCGGAAGGGACCAACCTACCAGGCCGCGTTCAATGCCTGTTTTGGCGCCACGGTGGACATCGTCGAGACCGAAGACGCATGGCGGGCCTTCATGGCCTTTTGCCGGGTGAGCGCCCTCCTGGCCAGGGACATGATGGTGCCGCGCAAGCGCGGCGGCGAGGCGAGGGGACTGCGGGCGTAGACAGCCTTCGACGTAGTCCTCAGTCGTCTTCGCCTCTTCTTGCCGACATCCCTATCAGAGTGGCGGGTCCAGCAAAGCTTGCGCAGCATCACGCTGGCGATAGACATAATGCCAAGTTGAAATGCTGGTACGCCCAAGGGGAATCGAACCCCTGTTACCGCCGTGAAAGGGCGGTGTCCTGACCGCTAGACGATGGGCGCGCTCAGATGTGAGCGCTTATAGTTGCGTCGCGACAAACCGGCAACCCGTCTGCCGCCGGCTGCGACAACTTTTTTCCTTTGGCTCCAAACCGCGTCTTTCCGACAGCCAAGCTGGTTTTTGCGGCATGATGCAACGCCGCCGAAGGGCCTTTGCGGTGACGGAAGATCCTCGCCCTAGCCGCGCCTGCGGCAGCGCCAGTTCCAGTCGCGCTCGGGGCCGACATCGACGTGAACGGATTCGGTGTGGCAGTAGGTGCCGACGCCACCGCGGCCCGGCATGGTGCGGATGTAGCTCGCCAGTTCCCATTTCGAGACGCCAGGAACCTGGATATCGGCGGCGGCGCAGTACATGTGCAGCGAATTCTTTGCGCCGTTGGCGCGGCGGTTGCGGGCCGGATCGCGATAGCCGGAGGTGACCGTCATCTTGCGGCCGTAGTGGCCTTCGATCGTCTTCAGCACGCGAACCAGCGACGGCTTCAAGCAGGCGACATCGACGCTGTCGTTCTGTTTCAGGAGGCCGTTGGGCGCCAGCCGGGCAAGGCCGGCGGCGGAGGCGACCTGGTAGGCGCCACCCGAACCTTCGTCTTCGTTGAGATCGACGTCACTTTCATCGTCGAGGCCGGATTTGCGCTTGATCTCGAACAGCGCCGTCTGGCGCACGCCGGGCAGCGCATCGGCCGTGAAGTGGCTGGTATCGCCCGTCGACACCAGCTGCACCGGCTTTTCAGCCGGATCGGCCGAAGCCAGGGTGATGGTGGGTTTTGCCGCAGGCGTCGCCTTGGCCTGCATGACCGTTGGCTGCCCGCCCGATCTGCTGTTGGCCGGCGAAGAAGGTGCCGCTGAAGCAGGCGTGGCGCTGAACAGCGAGGCCAGGAAGTTTTTCTTCGGTGCGTAGGCCTGTGGCTGCGGCATCTCGCCGGCGGTCACATAAACCGGGTTGTTCATCGCCGGCGCTGCGGCCTTGGCGTCGGGCTTCGATGCATCAGCACTGTTCTGCGCCACGGCCTGATCGGCCGTCTGGGCGTTTGGTTGCAGCGGCTGCGGCGTGTGTCCCGCGATCGTCCCGGCTGCCGTGGGAACGGCGATCGGGAAGCCGGCATCGGGCCTGGCCCCTGGCTTGGCCACTGGCACATAGGCCACCTGCTCGGGAAGGTTGGCGTCACCGTCGGCATTCATCGTCATTTGTGCGGTCGTCATCTGCGACGATGATGCGGCCGTGCTGGCCTGGGGCGCACCGGCGGCCGTGCTGATTTCGGTAGCCGAGGTATTATAGCCTGGCATGCCGACCGACATGGTCGGGTCGCCGGCCGAGGTGCAGGACGCCAGGAGCACCGAGAAAAGCGCCGCCACAATGGCGCGGCTTTCTCCCTTCGCGAGGCGCGATCCTGCTGATCTCAAAACAAAATTCCCCCTCGATATCCGACCGGTTCGTCATTGGCGCGGCGTCGAAACGTCTCGTCGAAATGACCCTTGTTCCCCGAACCGGAAACGAGACCTGTGTCAAATCTGCAAGCCTCAAAGTAATTTGGCGGCTAGAGGATGAATCAAGGCTGCTCAGGGTTGACGGCACCATTTCGCCCGCTTTTGGCGGCGCGTCAACTCACCACACATTACAGATGGTTACACGCGCACCTTGACATAGGTGCCGGGGGCTTCGCCTAGAACTTGCATATGCTCGCCCGGTTTGCGGGCCGGTACGCGGGTATTGTCCCTGGCTTCGATCCAGCGTTGCCAGTGCGGCCACCAGGAACCGGGATGGTCGGTGGCCCCGGCGAGCCACTGGTCGAAGTCGCCGGCCGGCTTGCCGCCGGTCCAGTAGTGATATTTCTGCGCTGCCGGCGGATTGACGACCCCGGCGATGTGGCCGGAGCCGGCCATGACGTAATCGACCTCGCCGCCGAAATATTTCGAGCCGAGGAATACCGACAGCGCCGGCGCGATATGGTCCTCCTTAGAGGCGAGGTTGTAGACCGGCATGGTAACGTCCTTCAGCGAAACCGTGCGGCCCGCCAGTTCCATCATGCCTTGCGAAAGCCTGTTCTCGAGATAGCAATTGCGCAAATAGAAGGAATGGTTGGCAGCGCCCATGCGTGTCGAATCGGCATTCCAGTAGAGCAGGTCGAAAGGCAGGGGATCCTTGCCGCGCATGTAGTTGTTGACGACATAGGGCCAGATCAGGTCGCCCGAGCGCAGCATGTTGAAGGCGGTCGCCATCTTGGTGCCGTCGAGATAGCCTTTCTCGTTCATCGCCTTTTCGACGGCCGCGACCTGCTCCTCGTCGACGAACACTTTTAGATCGCCGGCATAGGTGAAATCGACCTGGGTGGTGAAGAAGGTGGCGGATTTGATGCGGTTGTCGCCTTCCTGCGCCATCAGCGCCAGGGCCGCCGCCAGAAGCGTGCCGCCGACGCAATAGCCGATGGCGTTGACTTGCCTTTCGCCGGTGGCCTTTTCAATCGTGTCGAGGCCGTATTGCAGGCCCTCCCTGATATAGGCCTCCCAGCTCTTGGCGCCGTGCCGCTCGTCCGGGTTGATCCAGGAGATGACGAAGACGGTGTGGCCTTGCTCGACTGCCCAGCGAATGAAGGACTTTTGCGGGTTGAGGTCGAGGATGTAGTATTTGTTGATCCATGGCGGGCAGATCAGCAGCGGCCGCTTGAGCACGGTGTCGGTCGCCGGATCGTATTGCAGGATTTCGGCGACGTCGCTGCGGCCGACCACCTTGCCGGGCGTGGCGGCGAGATTCTTGCCGATCTCGAAAGGCGAATAATCGGCCTGCCGCAGCTTCAGGTCGCCCTTGCCGGCGGCAATGTCCTCGGCCAGCATCTTCATGCCGCGCACCAGGTTTTCGCCGTTCGAGGCGACAGTCTCGCGAAACAATTCCGGATTGGTCAGGATGAAATTCGACGGCGAGATGGCATTGGACACCTGCTTGACATAAAAGCCGGCCTTGTGGCGGGTGTGCTCGTCCAGGCCGTCGGCGTGCTCGACCAGTTCGGCCGCCCAGCGCGAGGTGACCAGATACGCCTGTTTGAGGAAATCGAAGAAGGCGTTGCGGCACCATTCCGGGTCCTGGAAACGCTTGTCGCCGCGCTCGGGCTTGACCGCGTCCTCGGCGTCCTCGGCGCCGGCGCCGATGCGCTGGACGGCGTTGGCCCAGACGGTCATGTAGCCGGAAAACAGCCGCGTTTGCGCCTCCAGCGCGCGCTGCGGGTCGGAGAGCCAGTACTCGGTGAGCTTGGAGAACGTCTTCACCATGTCGACGACCGGCTCGGCGACGTGATCGCGCACCTCGCCCTTTTCCCGCGGCTCGGCCCATGCCGAGGCGGCCTTGCCGGCCTGCTCGATCATGCGGGCCATGTTCAGAGCGAAGCGCTCCGGGTCCTTCACCAGATATTGCTCGACGGTCGAAGGTTGGTCATCTTCCGCTTTGCCCGAATCGGGTGTTTTGGACATGGTTCGCGGGGTTCCTCCCGAAGCGTTTTGTTGACATATTACCATGGGATATCGAACAGGGTCCAATGTGCTCTAACCCGGCCGCCAGGAAAACAATATGACGATTAATATTGGCAAGAACGTTTTTTCCGGCACTGGTCGTTTTTGCCGCATGGCGCTCGTCCTGTTGGCGATGGCCGGTTGCACGAGCAGCAACATAGAAGGTGCAGCGCCCGCCACCGGCCTTGTCGGCGCGAAGGACACCGGTTCCTATCCGAACCTGAACATCCGGCCGCAGGTGGCGGCCGAGCAATTCACCGACGAGGAAAAGAACGCCAAGCTCGCCCAACTGAAGGCCGAGGAGGAGAGCCAGGCCGCCAAGGGCGGCGGCGTCAAGGTTGCGGACCAGGCAGCGCTGGACCAGCTGGCAAAAAAACACGGCGCCGAGGCGCTGAAGCAGATCGAAGGCAAATGCGACCCCGCTCTCGACCCTAGTTGCAAATAAGCTTATACGCGCGACCGCAACCTCACTGTCTGGAACTGCCATGGAAGAATTTCACAAGGTCCGCCGGCTTCCGCCCTATGTCTTCGAACAGGTCAACCGGCTGAAGGCCAGCGCCCGTTCGCGCGGCGCCGACATCATCGACCTTGGCATGGGCAATCCGGACCTGCCGACGCCCAAGGCCATCGTCGACAAACTCTGCGAGGTGGTACGCGATCCGCGCACGCACCGCTATTCGTCGTCGCGCGGCATTCCGGGCCTGCGTCGTGCCCAGGCCAACTACTATGCCCGCCGCTTCGGTGTGAAGCTCGACCCGGACAGCCAGGTGGTGGCGACGCTCGGCTCGAAGGAGGGCTTTGCCAATATGGCGCAGGCGATCACCGCCCCCGGCGATGTGATCCTATGCCCCAACCCGACCTATCCGATCCATGCGTTCGGTTTCATCATGTCGGGCGGCGTCATCCGCTCGCTGCAGGTCGAGCCGGACGACGGCTTCATCCCGGCGTTGGAGCGCGGCATCCGCCATTCGATTCCAAAGCCGCTGGCACTGATCCTCAATTATCCATCCAACCCGACGGCACTGGTCGCTTCGCTCGATTTCTACAAGGAGGTGGTGGCCTTCGCCAGGAAGAACGACATCATCATCCTGTCGGATCTTGCCTATTCGGAGATCTATTTCGACGGCAATCCGCCGCCTTCGGTGCTGCAGGTGCCGGGCGCCATAGACGTCGCCGTCGAGTTCACCTCGATGTCGAAGACCTTTTCGATGCCGGGCTGGCGCATGGGTTTTGCGGTCGGCAATGAACGGCTGATCTCGGCGCTGACGCGAGTGAAATCCTATCTCGACTACGGCGCCTTCACGCCAATCCAGGTGGCGGCGGCGCATGCACTCAACGGCGACGGCGCCGACATCGCCGAAGTGCGCGACGTCTACCGCAAACGCCGCGATGTCATGGTCGACGCTTTCAGCCGCGCCGGCTGGACCATTCCCGCACCGGCGGCTTCGATGTTCGCCTGGGCGCCGATCCCGGAGCCGTTCAAGCACCTGGGCTCGCTTGAATTCTCCAAGCTCCTGATCGAGCACGCCGACGTCGCGGTGGCGCCGGGCGTCGGCTTCGGCGAGCATGGCGACGATCACGTGCGCATCGCGCTGGTCGAAAACGAGCACCGGATCCGGCAAGCGGCGCGCAATATCAAGCGCTTCCTCGCATCCAGCGCCAAGCAGCCGAATAACGTCGTGCCGCTCGCCGCGCATCGCTGATTTTCTACACATCAACCGACTGAATGGGGCGTCGCCGGACATGGCTGAAGCGTTGCGTGTTGGAATTGCCGGGCTCGGCACCGTCGGTGCGTCGGTGGCCCGCGTGCTACGCGACAAGGCGGCCGAACTGACGCGGCAGTGCGGGCGCGACATCGTCGTGTCAGCGGTTTCGGCCCGCGATCCCAAACGCGACCGCGGCGTTGATCTTGGCACAGCACAGTGGTTCGACGACGCCGTCAAGATGGCGCAGACCGCCGAGATCGACGTGTTCGTCGAGCTGATCGGCGGCGACGAAGGCCCATCACGCTCGTCTGTCAAAGCGGCGCTCGAGGCCGGCCGACATGTCGTCACCGCAAACAAGGCGTTGCTTGCCAAGCACGGGGTGGCATTGGCCGAGATCGCCGAGAGGAAAGGCGTGCTGCTCAATTACGAGGCGGCGGTGGCCGGCGGCATTCCGGTCATCAAGACGATGCGCGAGGCGATGGCCGGCAATTCGGTGACCCGCGTTTTCGGCATCCTCAACGGTACCTGCAACTACATTCTGACGCGCATGGAAGCCGAGGGCCTGTCTTTCGATGCCTGCCTGAAGGATGCGCAGCGGCTGGGCTATGCGGAAGCCGACCCGACCTTCGACATCGAGGGTCACGACACCGCGCACAAGCTGTCGATCCTGACCAGCCTTGCCTTCGGCACGAGGATCGCCGCCAACGATATCTACATGGAAGGCATCTCCAACATCAGCCAGGCCGACATCCGCGCGGCCGGCGATCTCGGCTACCGGATCAAGCTGCTTGGCGTCGCCCAACGCACCGAAAGCGGCATCGAGCAGCGCGTGCACCCGACCATGGTGCCGACGGCCTCGGTCATTGCGCAGGTGCACGGCGTCACCAATGCGGTGGCGATCGAAACCGACATCCTCGGCGAATTGCTGCTTTCCGGCCCTGGCGCCGGCGGCAACGCCACCGCGTCGGCGGTGATCGGCGACATTGCCGACATCGCCAAGAGCCGACCTGGCTTCCAGCATGGTCCGGTCTTCGGCCGGCCGGCGAAGGAATTGAAGCCTTACAAGAAAGCGCAGATGCGCAGCCATGCCGGCGGTTATTTCATCCGGCTGACCGTACACGACCGCCTCGGCGTCTTCGCGGCAATAGCCAAGCGCATGGCCGACAACGACATTTCGCTGGAATCGATCGTCCAGCATGCCGCCGGGCCGGAAACCGAGGCACAGAAGACCGTCATCCTGGTGACCCACGAGACGACCGAGGCGGCGGTGCGCAAGGCCGTCGACGGCATCACCAGGGACAGCCTTCTGACCGATAAGCCGCAAGTCATCCGCATCGAGCGGGCCGGATAGCAGTCTCACATTTTGCGTTTAATCGATTGATATTGCTGGCTTTCAAAAAGGTCCAGCGCAGGTCTTGCTGTTGTCACGGGGCTTTGACACAAGAAGCGCGTCTCTGGCGGGAGGCTAATGCATGTCGCCCAAAAGTGTGCAGCGGTTTTGGGACAACGACATGCATAATAAAAACAAACTGCCAACGAGGATTGTCCATCGATGAATGTGGCCCAGAACATTGTCGCCGGCCTCGACCGGATACTGACCATGGAATTGGTGCGCGTCACCGAACGCGCCGCGGTCGCGGCCGCCAGATTGCGCGGACGCGGCGACGAGAAAGCCGCCGACCAGGTCGCGGTCGATGCCATGCGGCAGGAGCTCAACCGTCTTGCCATCAACGGCACGGTGGTGATCGGCGAGGGCGAGCGCGACGAGGCGCCGATGCTCTATATCGGCGAGGAGGTCGGTACCGGCAAAGGCCCGGCTGTCGACATAGCGCTCGATCCGCTCGAAGGCACGACGATCTGCGCCAAGAACCTGCCCAACGCATTGGCCGTTATCGCCATTGCCGAAAAAGGCAGCCTTTTGTTCGCGCCGGACGTCTATATGGACAAGATCGCGATCGGCCCGGGCTATGCCGACGGCATCATCGACATCGATGCCTCGCCGGCCGAAAACATCGCCAGCCTGGCCACGGCCAAGGGCGTGCCGGTGGCGGAGATCACCGCCTGTATTCTCGACCGGCCACGCCATGGCGCCTTGATCGAAGCCGTGCGGGCGACCGGAGCCGCAATCCGTCTGATCGGCGACGGTGATGTCGCCGGGGTCATCCATACCACCGACCCGGACGAGACCGGCATCGACATCTATCTCGGCACCGGCGGCGCGCCGGAAGGCGTGCTCGCAGCTGCCGCCTTGCGCTGCACCGGTGGCCAGATGCAGGGCAGGCTGATCCTCGACACGCCGGAAAAGCTGGCGCGCGCGGCCAAGATGGGATCTCCGACCCGAAACGGATCTACTACACGCAAGACATGGCACGCGGCGACGTGCTGTTTGCCGCGACCGGCGTCACCGACGGCAATATGCTGGCCGGCGTCAAGTTCGGCCGCAATTTCATCACCACGCACACGATCGTGCTGCGCTCGTCATCGCGGACCGTGCGCGAAATCAAGGCCAAGCACCAGGATCTGGAAAAGTTTTGATTTCGACTCAGTTAGCCGTTGCATACTGTGCGCAATGACAAATTGCAGACGGCGCGTCACGTGACGGGGGAAAGACGCTTTTTCCTCGATGTCAGGCAGTCGGCCACCGGCGTTTCCTGGGAGCACCGGCTGACCGAGCGTCAGGACATGGCTGCGCTCGCCATCGCGCAAGGTTATGGCGTGCCCGACATCGTGGCACGCGTGCTGGCCGGGCGTGGCGTCACCGCCGAGCAGACCGAGCGGTTTCTCGATCCGACCATCCGCAACCTGCTGCCCGACCCGGCATCGCTGACCGACATGGACAAGGCCGCCTCTCGCATCGCCCAGGCGGTGATGGCCAGGGAAAAGGTGGCGATCTTTGGCGACTACGATGTCGACGGCGCCGCCTCATCGGCGCTGCTCAAGCGCTTTCTCGCACATTTCTCGGTGCCGTCGGAGATCTACATACCGGACCGCATCTTCGAGGGTTACGGCCCCAATCCGGAAGCGATGCGCGAACTCGTTTCGCGCGGCGCGACGCTGATCGTCACCGTCGATTGCGGGACCAATAGTGCTGCTTCCATCGACGCGGCGAAGGCCGTCGGCGCCGACGTCGTAGTGCTCGATCACCATCAGGTCGGCGGGCCGTTGCCGGCGGCGGCTGCGGTCGTCAACCCCAATCGCGAGGACGACCTTTCCGGACAAGGCCATCTTTGTGCGGCCGGCGTCGTCTTCCTTTGCCTGGTGCAGACCGCGAAGATTCTGCGCAGCCGCCTGCCGGATGCCGCACCGCCGGACCTGCTTGGCCTGCTCGATCTGGTGGCGCTTGGCACCGTCTGCGACGTGGTGCCGCTCACCGGCATCAACCGCGCCTTCGTTGTCAAGGGGCTGCAGGTGGCGCGGCAGCAGAGAAACGAAGGGCTGGCGGCACTGGCGCGCGTCTCGCGTATAGGCGAGCCGATCAGCACGTTCCATCTGGCCTTTCTGATCGGTCCGCGCATCAACGCCGGCGGGCGCATCGGCGACGCAGCACTTGGCAGCCGCCTGCTTGCAACCGACGACCCGGTCGAGGCCCGCACCATCGCCGAGACGCTGGATCGGCTCAACCAGGAGCGGCAGTCGATGGAGCAGGAGATGCTGGCCGCGGCGCGCTCAGAGGCCGACGCCGAGCTTGCCGGCGGCAATGGTCCGGCCATCGTGGTCACAGCCAGCAGCAACTGGCACCCGGGCATTGTCGGCCTGCTTGCCTCGCGGCTCAAGGACCATGCGCGCCGGCCCGCATTTGCCATCGCCTTCAACGCCAATGGTGTCGGTACCGGTTCAGGCCGTTCAGTGTCGGGCTTCGACCTCGGCCGGCTGGTGCGCGAGGCTGCCGATGCCGGACTTATCGTCAAGGGCGGCGGCCACGGAATGGCGGCCGGCATCACTGTCGAGCGGGCGAAGCTCGGCGAACTCAGGGCTTTCTTCGAAGAACGCGCGGCGGTGGATGTGTTCCGCCTGCAAGGCGAGGAGAGCCTGGCGATCGACGGCGCGCTAGCCGCCGAGGGCGCGACGCTTGGGCTGCTCGATGCGCTTGAGAGGGCAGGGCCGTTCGGCGCCGGGTATGTTGCGCCGGTGTTCGCGCTGCCGCGCCACCGGCTTGTCGATGCTCGGGCGGTCGGCAGCAACCACATCCGCGCCGACCTGCAGTCGGAAAGCGGCGGCCGCATCCAGGCGATCGCCTTTCGCGCGGTCGACACGGCTCTTGGCGAATTCCTGTTCAAGAACAGGGGCAAGCCGGTGCATGTAGCCGGCTCGCTGTCGGGCAACCACTGGAACGGCAACCGCACGGTGCAATTTCGTATCGTCGACGCGGCGCTTGCCTGAGAGCTCGCTGCCGCCCTGCCTAAGCGAGGACGGTCTGCAGCCGGGTCAGGTCGCCGATCTGCGCCATCGTTGCCTGGTAGCCGATACGGATCGCTTCGTCGGCGCGGTGGAATTCGGTCAGGCCGATATGGCTGAGCTTCGGCTGCAGCGATATGTCCGGCGGGTCGCCGGCCAGCCTGGCGCGCGAAATGCGGTCCTGGATGATGTTGAAGGCCTCGACCATGACGCCGGTAATGCCGAGCCGCGTCTCGCGCGACTGGCGTTCGGGATCGGCGTGGCCGGCCCTCGGCGCGTCTTTCTCGACGACCAACTCGCCGGCATTGTGCTTGATCACAGCGGCGCGGCCGAACAGATCGTAGTGAAGGTTCACCGCAACCACGAGCGGCTGCTCGTAGGCGCGGCAGACCGAGACCGGCACCGGATTGACCAGTGCGCCATCAACCAGCACGCGCCCATTGCAGGCGACCGGCTCGAACACGCCGGGCAGCGCGTAGGAGGCGCGCATGGCGGTACTCAACGAGCCGCTCGACAGCCAGATTTCATGGCCGGTACGGATTTCGGAAGCGACGCAGACGAACGGTTTTGGCAGGTCCTCAAAGCGGATGCCGGCTATGTGCTCGCGCAGCCGCGCATCGAGCTTCATGCCACCGAACAGGCCGCTGCCGCGTAGATTGAGGTCGAGAAGGCCAAAAATGCGCCGCCTGGTCAGGCTGCGCGCGAATTCTTCCAGCTCGTCAAGCTTGCCGGCAACATAGCAGCCGCCGACCAGCGCGCCGATCGAGGTGCCGGCGATCATCGACACTTCGATGCCGGCTTCGTCAAGCGCGCGCAGCACGCCGATATGCGCCCAGCCGCGCGCACAGCCGCCGCCCAATGCCAGCGAAATCCCTGTTTTGCCCGGAGATTTGGTTTCGGATGCGCCCGCGGCCGAGGAGAGGCCATTGGCCTCCCGAACGTCAGGTCTGTTGCGCAATGACGCCCAGTCGAGCATCACAATCTCCCTTGTCCCACGGTCATCCTATAGGCGGGCCGTATCGAAATCATGAATATACGTGGCTGAAGTGCTGCGAATGGTTCATATTGATGGTGTATTGGGCTTTCGATACGTTTTTTCCGCATCGAACAGCGGCTTGCTGCCGTCGCTGGCAAGCGTCCCTTTGCCATCGCTCAGCCCCACCGTCCGATAAAAGCATGAACGTCGGCCGGTGTGACAAGTTGCTTGGTGACCCAGCACTTTGACGCGCAACCATATCGCGTCCTGGTCACAATCCGTGAGCATCTCGACAACCTGCTGGACATTGCCCGAGGTTTCGCCCTTCTTCCACAGCGCGTTGCGCGAACGCGACCAGTAGTGCGCGATGCCGGTCTCGAGCGTCAGCGCCAGCGCCTCGGCATTCATGTGCGCGACCATCAGCAGCACGCCGTCTTCGGCATCGGTGACCACGACAGTGACGAGGCCGACAGCATCGAAGCGCGGTGAAAGGACCGCGCCTTCCTCGAGTGCCTTCTTGTCTGTTGGAGCTTTCGGGAATTCCAATGCCGACATTCGCCGGTCCTTATTTAACTAAGGTGGGGCGGGTCTGATCAGTTTCGCCGCCGCGCACCATGGTGACGAAGCGGACCTGCTCTTCGGGTGTATCCTTGAAGACGCCGGTGAAGGTCGAGGTCAGCGTGGTGGAGCCCTGCTTGCGAATACCGCGCATGGCCATGCACATATGCTCGGCCTCAAGCATAACGGCGACGCCGCGCGGATTGAGCACGTCCTGGATGACCCCGGCAATCTGCGCCGTCATCGCTTCCTGGGTCTGCAGGCGGTGAGCGAAGATGTCGACGACGCGGGCGATCTTGGATAGGCCGACGACCTTGCCGTCCGGCAGATAGCCGACATGCGCCTTGCCGATGATCGGCACCATGTGGTGCTCGCAATGCGAGTGGAACGTGATGTCCTTGACGATCACGAGGTCGTCATAGCCGGCGACTTCCTCGAAGGTGCGGCCAAGTTCCTCGGCTGGGCACATATCATAACCGTTGAACATTTCGCGGAACGCCTTGGTGACGCGCTTCGGTGTGTCGATCAGACCCTCGCGGTCAGGGTTGTCGCCGGTCCAGCGCAGCAAGGTGCGCACCGCGGCTTCGACTTCGGCCTCGCTTGGCCGGTCGGTGACCGGCTTTTCCATATAGGCCGACTGCGGCATGAGTTTCTTGATAACGGCGTCCATAAAGGCGTCTCCCGTAGTTCCTCTCTTAGGAGGAACGAGTTGAACGGACCACGACCTTTCGGGTGTTAGAAACTCGCCCGGTTTCCAGCCCGTAAGTGGCGTGAACAGATTTGGGCATGACGAGGTTTGTGGTCGCCTTGTCGATACCCGACTACTGCCATTATATATGTTCGTGCCGAGCGAAAGGAAGACGCCAGAGCGGCAATCGCTGTTCGCTGGGCGGCGACGGATTGGAAAAATATGATCGACGATGTCTACAATGCGGA
The DNA here is from genome assembly GCF_040320365.1 of Mesorhizobium sp. M0701. Taxonomy (NCBI): domain Bacteria; kingdom Pseudomonadati; phylum Pseudomonadota; class Alphaproteobacteria; order Hyphomicrobiales; family Phyllobacteriaceae; genus Mesorhizobium; species Mesorhizobium sp. M0701. The sequence goes on along the minus strand of NZ_JAMYPO010000007.1, from coordinate 25,929 downwards.
AATTCTGGGTTTTGCCGGAAATATCGCACGGATCGGCCGGCTCGACCGGCCCGATGCAACCGCACGAGCACATTCCAAACTGTGTGGCTCGACGGTGACCGTCGATCTGAAGATGGATGACGGCGTCGTCAGCGATTTCGCGCATGACGTGAAAGCCTGTGCGCTTGGCCAGGCGTCGTCTTCGATCATGGCGCAGCATGTCGTCGGCGCCAGTGCAGAAGAATTGCGCAGCGTGCGCGAGACGATGCTGAAGATGCTGAAGGAAAATGGCCCGCCGCCCGAAGGCCGCTTCGCCGACCTGAAATACCTGGAGCCGGTGCGCGACTATAAGGCGCGCCACGCCTCGACCATGCTGACCTTCGACGCAGTGGTCGACGCGATCGGCCAGATCGAAAAGAAGCGGGCGGAAGAGGCAGCTTAAACCTTGGCGAGAAAACGCCGGCTTTCGGCGAATTCCGCCCGGACCCAGTCGGCAAAAGCCCTGGCTGGCTCGGAAAGGTCATTCAGCCTTCTGGCCACTAGCCAATAGGCGCCCGACGCGACGTCGATGTCGAAAGGCTTGATCAGCGCGCCGGACGCAAGTTCTTCGCCGATCTGCAAAAGATCGCCCAGCGCGACACCATGTCCAAGCAAGGCTGCCTGCTTCGAAAGCGAAGCATCGGCCAGCATCGGGCCGCGCGCAGGCACGGCATCAGCCGTCACGCCCGCCGCTTCGAACCAGCGCGCCCAAGCCTGACGGTTTTCTTCGTGCAGCAATGTATAGCGACCAAGGTCGATCGGCTTTTCCAGAGCTGGGCCGGATGCAAGAAGTGCCGGCGACAGGACTGGGGAATCGACGACCGCGGCAAGCTGTTCGGCTTCGCTGCGTGGCCATGAGGTGGCGTGCGCACTGAAACGCAGGGCAAGTTCGGGCTGATCGCTGCGAAACTCTATCAATCTCGGGTCGACCTCAAGGGAAACGTCGATGTCGGGTCGCAACTCGCGAAAGCGGTTGAGCCGCGGCACCAGCCATACGGATGCAAGTGATGGCTCGACGCTGACACGCACCACGGACTGCGTCGGGGCCGCCGTCAATTCCGAAAGCAGCCTGTCGATGCCCTCGAAACTTCTGACCAACTGGTCGAGCAGCCGCTGGCCGGTGTCGGTCAACTCGACGCGGCGATGATGGCGGAAGAACAAAGGTTGGCGCAGGAAGGTTTCGAGCTCGCGGATCTGTCGGCTGATCGCCGCCTGCGAAACATAAAGCTCCTCGGCCGCACGGCTGAAGCTCAGGTGACGACCGGCTGCTTCGAAGCTTCTGAGAGCCGTCAGGGGGAGGTGTCCGCGCTTCATTCGCATAACTCAGAGTTATCTGACGTGGACGTTATACTCGTTTGAAGAGCAAGGCCAGCGGCGCTCTAATCGGTGCTCAAGGAGTGCCGCCATGATCCAGTTTCTCAACATTCTGGGCGATGTGATGCGGATCGCGACGTTTCAATGGTACGACGAGAAACCGCATAGGGATTGGTGCGAGGAGAGGCCGCCGACCAGCGTCGCCGTATGCCGAAGGCCGACGCCCGACCGCTATCCGGTTCGCCCTACCAGGCCATGACGGGATTGCCGGAACGGCATTGCGTTCCTGGCCCGATGCGCACATCTATCGCGTAGGGAAACGCGATGTGGAGACTGCGGTGGTCGGCCAACATCGGCATGCGCACGGCGCCAGGCCGATTCGACAAGGACGCAACTGGTCCGGCCCGTGGCGCAAGACGCCGGGCCGCGTCTTCGGCACGTCGCTTGTCCGACTTTACCAGCTGACGCTGTCCGGCTTCGTCGGCAATTCCTGCCGGCATCTGCCGACCTGTTCCGAATACGCGTACGAAGCGATCGCCCGCCACGGGCTGTGGGCCGGCGGCTGGATGGGGTTTTTCCGGGTGCTGCGCTGCGGACCGTTCGGCACGCACGGCATCGACCGGGTGCCTGAGGCACTGGCTGATCGCTACCTCTGGTTCACGCCATGGCGGTACTGGCGGATCGGGAAAAAACGTGGCGACCTGGACAGTTGACCGCAACTGTGCGGTGCACAAAGGGATCGCTTTTTACGATCTGGTAGGGTTAACCGCAGCTTGCGCTGACATAGCGCATTTGAGACAAAATCGAGACAAGACACCTCGCTAAGCCGCTCCTGACACCCTTCAGGAGAGATTACCAAATGCGCCGGATAGATCGTCGTCCCTTCATTTTCGCCGTGGTTCTCTACGTCCTGGCGTGGCTGATGGGTTTTCCGATCCGTGCGCAATCGGCGCCGCTCGGGGACGTCGAATGCACGCTGATCGTCGACGCCGCAAGCGGCGAGACGCTGTATCGCCAAGGGACCTGTGATCAGCGCTTCAGCCCCGCCTCGACATTCAAGGTTCCGCTGGCGCTGATCGGCTATGATGCTGGAATCCTGAGCGACGAGCATACGCCAAGCTGGGAGTACAAGGCAGAGTTCAATGCCCCGAAACGGGACCGCAAGACCGTCGACCCGACGATCTGGGAAAGGGATTCGGTCCTTTGGTTCTCACGCGAGATTACGCGCCGGCTCGGCAGCAAACAGTTTGCCGGCTATGTGTCCAGATTGGACTATGGCAACACCGAAGTCTCCGGCACTGCCGGCAAGAATGACGGCCTCACCCATTCCTGGGTGAATTCTTCGCTCAAGATATCGCCGGTCGAGCAGGTCGATTTCCTGCGCAAGCTGCTGGCGCGAAAACTGCCGGTTTCGGACAAGGCCCATGCGATGACCAGCGCGATTGTCCCGACCTTCCGGGCAGGCGGCTGGACGGTGCAGGGCAAGACTGGAACGACCAGGCTCGGCGACAGCGCCGACAAGCGCTCGCTCGGCTGGTTTGTCGGCTGGGCGCAGACCGATACCCGCAAGATCGTCTTTGCCCGCCTGGTAGTCGATACGAAACATTCCGACACGCCAAAGGGGCTCAAGACGCGGGCGATGTTCCTGAAAGATATGCCGAATCTCCTCAGGTGACCTACATCCGGCTTTACGGCGCCGAAAACTGCCCATAAAAGACCGCTCGCCGCCGGACGCATCCGGCTCTTACTGATGCATGTCGTAGCCCCAAAACCGCTAAGCAGTCTTGGGCGACATGCATTTCACCACCCGCGCTCGTTTGCGGGACTGGATAGGAGAATCTTATGCTGAATTCCGTTTCCCTGACATTTCCCGATGGTTCCGTTCGCGATTACGACGCGGCGATGACCGGCGCCGGCCTGGCGGAATCGATCTCGAAGTCGCTGGCCAAGAAGGCCGTTGCCTATTCGATCGACGGCACGCTGCGCGATCTTTCCGACCGGATCGGCAAGTCCGGCAAGGTCGAGATCATCACCCGCGAGGACCCGCGTGCGCTGGAGCTCATCCGCCACGATGCAGCCCATGTGCTGGCCGAAGCCGTGCAGGAACTTTGGCCGGGAACGCAGGTGACCATCGGGCCGGTGATCGAAAACGGGTTCTACTACGATTTTGCCCGCAACGAGCCGTTCACGCCCGACGATTTCCCGGTGATCGAGAAGAAGATGCGCGAGATCATTGCGCGCAACAAGCCGTTCACCAAAGAGGTCTGGTCGCGCGAAAAGGCGAAAAGGATCTTTGCCGACAAGGGCGAGCGCTACAAGCTCGAGTTGATCGACGCCATCCCCGAGGATCAGGACCTCAAGATCTATGCACAGGGCGACTGGTTCGACCTCTGCCGTGGCCCGCATATGGCCGCGACCGGCCAGATCGGCAGCGCCTTCAAGCTGATGAAGGTCGCCGGCGCCTATTGGCGCGGCGATTCGAACAATCCGATGCTGACCCGCATCTACGGCACGGCCTGGGCCGACCAGGCGCAGCTCGAAGCCTATCAGACGATGCTGGACGAGGCGGAGAAGCGCGACCACAGGAAGCTCGGCCGTGAGATGGACCTGTTCCACTTCCAGGAGGAGGGCCCCGGGGTCGTGTTCTGGCACGCCAAGGGCTGGAGGATGTTCCAGAACCTGGTCAATTACATGCGTCGCCGCCTCGACGAGCAGGGCTATCAGGAGGTCAACGCGCCGCAGGTGCTCGACAAGAGCCTGTGGGAGACGTCAGGCCACTGGGGCTGGTACCGGGACAACATGTTCAAGGTGACGGTTGCTGGCGACGACACCGACGACGACCGGGTGTTTGCGCTGAAGCCGATGAACTGCCCCGGTCACGTCCAAATCTTCAAGCACGGGCTGAAATCCTACCGCGATCTGCCGGTAAAACTTGCGGAATTCGGCAATGTGCATCGCTATGAGCCGTCCGGCGCGCTGCACGGGCTGATGCGCGTGCGCGGCTTTACCCAGGACGATGCGCACATCTTCTGCACCGAGGAACAGCTCGCCGACGAGTGCATCAAGATCAACGATCTGATCCTGTCGACGTATGCCGATTTCGGCTTCGACGAAATCACCGTCAAGCTGGCGACCCGCCCCGAAAAACGGGTCGGCACCGACGCGATGTGGGATCATGCCGAGGGCGTGCTGCAGGACGTGCTCGACAAGATCGCGGCGCGGTCGGGCAACCGGATCAAGACGGGCGTCAATCCGGGTGAGGGCACGTTCTACGGGCCGAAGTTCGAATATGTGCTGAAGGACGCCATCGGCCGCGACTGGCAATGCGGCACCACGCAGGTTGATTTCAACTTGCCGGAACGGTTCGGCGCCTTCTACATCGGCTCGGATTCGGAAAAGAAGCAGCCGGTGATGGTGCATCGCGCCATCTGCGGCTCGATGGAGCGTTTTCTCGGCATCCTGATCGAGAATTATTCCGGCCATTTCCCGCTCTGGTTCGCGCCGCTGCAGGTGGTGGTGGCGACGATCACTTCCGATGCCGACGATTACGCCCAAAAGGTCGTTGCACAGCTGAAGGCGGCGGGGCTGATCGCCGAAGCCGATCTGCGCAACGAGAAGATCAACTACAAGGTCCGCGAGCATTCGCTGGCCAAGGTCCCGGTCATCCTCGTCTGTGGCAAGCGCGAGGCCGAGGAAGAAGCGGTCAATATCCGTCGTCTCGGTTCGCGCGACCAGGAATCGCTCGGCCTCGCAGCCGCCGTGAAGCTGCTTGCCGATGAGGCGGTGACACCCGACCGCAAGCGCCGCGCGGCCTGAACCAGCCGACCAGCAACGAATGGCGGTGGAGCGATCCACCGCCATTTTTATATTTTATATGCCTGTCACGCCGCGCGCCTATCTGGCAAATCGATCGACGTGCGCGTCGGCGACGCGCTGGCGCGACGCATGCGCAAGGCAGCTTAGAGGGGCGCGCCTCAGTCGGCGCCTTCCTCGGAATCGATGGCCGAAGCCTCGGTGGCCAGAACCTCGATGTCCTGGTTGTGCCCAGCCACCACCGTAAAATCCTTCTGGTAGATGCGGTCGCGGTTCTTGGCGATGATGGTGTAGTCGCCCTCGGCCAGCACCATCGAGGCAAAGGCGCCGACAGTTTCCTTGATCGGATCGCCGGATTCGTTGAGCAGGGACCAGGAGGTGTCGGCGATCGCCTCGCCGCCTGGTTCGCGCACCAGCTTCATGGTCATTTCGGCGGCACGGTGCTCGACGGTCGCTTCGGTCAGCTTGCCGGCCTCGACGCGGATGTCGGAGCGGATGACCGCGTTCACCGCGCCATAGGTCGACACGACGTGGTAGGTGCCGGCATTGAGCCGCACGACGCTGTTCGGCTCGACATCGGGTATGATCAGGGCGCGATCGCCATCGGCCGCGGCGTGGCTCTCATAGATCGAGAAGCGCAGCTTCTTCGGCGGTATGCGTACCCCGCCGGACAGCACGGCATCGAGCTTGAGGCCGCCGGCATCGAGCACGAGGCTCTCGCGCTTGGCTTCCTTGCCGACGGTGATGCGCTTGGTGGCGCCGGCCCGCCCGTAGGAGGCGTGGACCAGATACGAACCCGGCTCGAGCTGGAATATGGCGGTGCCGCCATGAGAGGAGGCGACCATCGGCAGCTTGCCGTCGCTGGCCGATTCGGGTTTGAAGACGCGCCAGACGATGCCGCGCGTGATGTCGGCGCCCTTGTCGGTCAATTGCGCCGACAGCGTGATCGCCCCGCTGCTGCCCAATGCCAGCGATGTCTCGCTTTTCGGAGGCGCATAGCCCGAAATTCCGGGAAGCTTCAGCTCGCCGAGGCCGTCCACATCCTGGGCGACGGCAAGCGAAACCGGCACCATCAACAGTGCGGCAGCGAGCCATATCAGGAAAAGACGCAATGTCCCCTCAAACATGCCTTGGGTTGAAGCCCAAGGCGGTGGCAATTTCAAGGCTTAAGAGTCCGGTCGGCTTCTGCTACAGGGCTCTTTGTCCGGCGCGCCGCGCCAATGCCCAAGCCGCCCGATGTCCCGATGGTGCGCTTCAGCTCAAATTCCAGGAGACTTGCGCCCATGGCGTCGCCGATCATCGATCTTCTGCTGACCCGAAATTCCGCGCCGATCCCGGATTTGAAAGAACCGGCACCGGGCGATGCGGAGATCGCGACGATGATCGCCGCCGCCTCGCGGGTGCCGGACCATGGCCGGCTGGAGCCTTGGCGTTTCATCCTCTATCGCGGCGAGGCCCGTATCGAGATCGGCAAGAAGCTGGCAGAACTTGCCGAACAGCGCGAAGGGCCGCTGCCGGAAGGCCGGCGCAACCAGGAATTGGCGCGCTTTTCGCGGGCACCGCTGGTCATCGGCGTGATTTCTATCCCTAGGGAAAATCCAAAGATCCCGCAATGGGAGATGTTCCTGTCCGGCGGCATGGCGGCGATGAACCTGATGCTTGCCGCCAATGCGCTGGGCTACGGCACCAACATGATCAGCAACTGGTATTCCGACGTGCCCGAGGGCAGGGCGATCCTCGGCCTGGCGCCGCATGAGCGGGTCGTCGGCTTCGTCCATATCGGCTCCTACCAGGGGCCAGCACCGGAACGACCGCGGCCCGATCCGGCAAAGCTCTATGCCGACTATTCAGGGCCGTGGGTGGGATAATTTCGGCGCGGAACAGACCCCCTAAGGATCAAGCTCCGATGCCTTGGCTCGCGCCAGGAGCCGCTCTGCGAGCTTGAGATGCGGCCGGTCGTACATCTTGCCATCCATGCCAACGACGCCGGGATTTCCTGCCGCCTCGAACGCCTCGACGATCGCCAGGGCGCTTTTCACCGCTTGCGCCGAAGGCGTGAAGGCGGCGTTGATGACCGGTACCTGCGCCGGATGGATCGCCATCTTGCCGGTGAAACCGTCGCGCTCGGCCTCGGCGCATTCGGCCTCGAAGCCGGCCATGTCGCGAAAATCCGGAAAGACGGTGTCGATTGCCGCGACTTCCGCGGCACTTGCGGCAAGCATGGTCATGGTGCGGGCGAGGCGGAACACATCCGTGTAGCGGCCATTCGCGTCGCGCGTCGCGCGCGCGCCAATCGCCGCCGACAGATCTTCCGCCCCCCAGGTGACGCCGACAAGCCGCGCGCTTGCACGGGCGTAGGTCGCTGCGGCCAAGACGCCTGCGGCCGTTTCGGTGATGATCGGCAGGATCCTTATCGCGCCATCCGGCAGGCCGCCTTCGGCTTCGTGCACCCTGAGCTTGGCCGAGAGATGCTGGACATCCAGTCCGCTGTTCGACTTAGGCAGCATGATGCCGTCTGGTTTCACCGGCACGAGCGCCGCCAGATCGTCGTCGGTCAGTCCGGTCGAAAGATCGTTGACGCGCACATAGATCGCGGAGCTGGTCCGGTGCCTGTGCTCGGCGATAAAACGCGCCGCTGTGTCGCGCGCCAACCCCTTGTTCTGCGCGGCAATCGAATCCTCGAGGTCGACGATGACCACGTCGGCGCCTACGCCAAAGCCCTTCTCCAGCTTCTTTTCCGAATCGCCAGGAACGAAGAGCAGAGAACGCATCGGCTATGCCTTTTTCATCATCATGGCTTGCCTCGTGCATTTGGCAACCAGCACATCGTTCTGGTTATAGGCGCGGTGCTCGAACTCGACGATACCGCGGTCCGGTTTCGACCTGGAATCGCGCACCGAAACCACCGTGGTCTCGACGCGAATGGTGTCGCCGTGGAAGACGGGGTGCGGAAACACTGTCTCCTTCATGCCGAGATTGGCGATGGTGGTGCCGACGGTGATGTCATTGACCGAGATGCCGATCATCAGGCCAAGCGTGAACAGCGAATTGACCAGCGGCTTGCCCCATTCGCTCTTCGCCGCGAAGTCGAAGTCGATGTGCAGCGGCTGCGGGTTCAGCGTCATCACCGAAAACAGCATATTGTCGCTTTCGGTCACGGTCTTGCGCAGCGTGTGCTTGAACACATGGCCGAGAACGAACTCCTCAAGGTAAAGTCCGGCCATTGTCGATCTCCTCCGCTGCTTAAGGGTTGATAGGCGTTGCATACCGGGCTCGCAAGCCAGTTAACGAACATGGTGAACCGTTCGTAAACCATTTGTGCCTACGGTCTCCGCCAGGGTCAGAAGCGTTCTGGCAAGGGGCGTAAGCAGGCGACATGGTCGTTTCGCATTTCCTGAAATGGATCCATACGGCGAAGGTGTCGGAGCGTGCTGCGGCGGCAAGCGCGCTGGCTCGCGCCTATGTCGACTCGGAGCTGCCTTTCGAGGACCGCTGCGCTGCCGAGGCGGCGCTGACGTTGCTGCTCGATGACGTATCGTCGAAGGTGCGGGCGGCGATCGCCGACGCGCTTTCCATGAGCCATCATGCGCCGCCGCAGATCGTCAGCGCGCTGGCCTCGGACCAGCCGGAAGTCGCAGCCTTGGTGCTGGCGCGCTCGCCGCTGCTCACCGATGCCGACCTGATCGATCGGGTTGCCGGCGGCCAGAAGGCGACGCAGAAGGTGATCGCCGACCGGCCACGCGTCTCGATGTCGGTTGCGGCGGCGATCGCCGAGATCGGCGAGCCGGAAGCCTGCGCCACGCTGCTCGCCAACAGCGGCGCCGACATCGCATCCGTCAGCTTTCGCCGCATGGCCGAGCGGCACGGCCATCTGCCTCTGGTGCGCGAGGCGCTGATCGCCGACACCCGGCTGCCCGCCGATTGCCGGCATACGCTGCTGGTCAAGCTCGGGGAGATGCTCAAGGGGTCGCCGCTGGTGCTGGCGCTGATGGGCGCCGCCAGGGCCGAGCGCGTCACGCGCGATGCTTGCATCAAGGCTTCGGTGACGCTGATCGAAGGCACGCGGACAGAGGAACATACCGCACTTGTCGAACATCTGCGCCTGCGCGGCGACCTGACCGCAAGCTTCGTCGTCCGCACCATTGCGCACGGCAAGGTCGACTTCTTTGGTTCGGCGCTGGTCGCGCTCAGCCAACAGTCCGAACAACGGGTGAGAGCACTGCTGGCCGGCGGGCATGACATAGCGTTGCAGGCACTGTTCCGCAGCGCCGGGCTTGCCGCCGCCACCCACGCCATCATTCTGCGCGCGCTGAAGGTCTGGCGCGAGGTCGCCAATGGCAAACGCCTCGCCGGCGTCCAGGAAGTCAGCTGGCTGATGCTGAAGGAATTGGGCGGACAGTCCGCAGAAGGCGATCTCGCCGGGCTGGTCAAATCGATCCATCTCGACGCGCTGCGCGAGAACGCACGCGGGCACGCGCTGGCGATCGCTGCTGCCTAAACCCGGTCCTTCGCGAAAAAATCCGGAAAATCCTCGATCGCGGCGGCAATGATGCGCAGCGAAGCGGCGATCTGCAGCATTTCGGCCGCGACGCTGCGCTCCGCGATGCCTGCTGCATACTGCCTGGCGACTGCGACGGTCGCCGTCTGCGGCTCGCCGGGCCGCCTGAACAGCAGCTCGCGTGCCAGACCGCGCAGGAAATTGGCGATGGAAAGTGCTGTTTCAGGCGGGATCGCGGAACTTTGCTGCGCGTTGCGCAGCCGTAGGATTTCGAGGCCGACGGTAACCGCAGCTATGCCGCCGCCGAGAACCGCGTCGCCTTTCTTGCCGGCGTTCTGCAGCAGTGGCATCAACTGGTTGATCCGGTCGTAGGCAAGGCTTTCGAAGGCCGATCGCCGCGGCAGGCGGTCGTGCAGGCAAAGGCGTGCAAGATCTTCGCGCATGGTTTGCAGGATGCGGTTGACTGTAACCCAGGGGTCGGCGGGCAGCACGACGGCGAAGACGCCGATCGCCAGAAGAATGCCGACAAGGACCGCTGCCGAATTGGCGAAGAACGGCTCCGGATCGTAGGTCATGACCTGATGTGGGCTGAGGAAGGCGAGGAAATTGATCGCAAAGGCCGTTGCCACGCCGACGTAGCGCGGATTGGCCATGGCCAGTGCCGCTGGCACCAGGATCGGCACGACAAAGACCATGAACCATCCGAAGCCCGGCAAAGCCGGAAGCGCCAACTGGCCGATGAGAAACGCAAAGGGCAGGGCGAGCAACGTGCCCTCGAAGAAGTTCCATGCCGACCGGATCGGATCGGCGCGCGCGGCGAACAGGCTGGAGACAACGGCGACCAGAATGACCGTGCCGGTCGCGTCCGACCATTTCGTCGCCAGCCAGAAGCCGGCGACCAGGAGCGTGGCGATTGCCGCGCGCACGGCATTGCGCGATGCCGCACGGTAATCGCGGTGCACCACCAGCGCTGGCTGCCGCCGTTCGCGACTGGCACGAGACGGGGGAGAGCGGAGTGCATCCAGGCCGCGCAGCACTTGCTGCATTGCCTCGGCGAAGTCGGCAGCAATGGTTAGGCGGGTGACAGTGCCAGCCCAGTCAATGTCTTGCCCGGCCGCGATGTCAGGCATCTGCCGTGCCTTGCCGGCGATTGCGTCGAGCCGCGCCACCCAGGGCGCCGTATCGTCCAGTGCGCCCGGCTTGGCTACCAGTTCGCCGACAACGGCCTGCAACTCGGCGCGAACGGGGATGAGGGCTGCATTCTTCGGCGCGGCGTGGGCATGCAGCGCACGCGCCGCTGACAGGGCCGACAGAAGCTGGCCGATGGTACGCCGGACCGGATAGGCGCGGGTGGCGAGGCTCGGCCCCTCCAGCCTTGCGTAGGTGCGCATCTCGCCGAGCGTTTGGACGTCGCCGATCAGCTTGCGGTGCAGCCCGGCAAGCTTTTCCGCATCGCCGCCGGAAAAAGCGCCGTCCGCATAGGCCGCCAGGTCGAGAATGCTGCGTTTCAGTCTTGAGATGATGGCGTCGGCGGCCAGTTTCGGCAGGATCAGACGGCTGCTCAGCGCGGCGCAAATGATGCCAAGCACGATTTCCGCGCAGCGCGCCACGGCGAGATCGATGACGAGGTGCGGCTGGCCGAAAGCCGGCAGGCCGATGATCATCGCGGTGTAGCCGGCAAGCGCCGCGCCATAGGCTTCCGGATTGCGTAGCAGCGACGAGACCAGCGAGCAGATGCCGATCCAGACGGCAAGAACTGCAACCAGCAACCACGGGTTGGCATCGAAAACAGTGGTAATGCCGATCGCAGCCAGCGCGCCGGCAAGCGTGCCGAGGAGACGATAAAACCCCTTCGCCAGCACCATGCCGGCGACCGGCTGTGCGACGATGAACACCGTCATCATCGCCCATTGCGGGTGGTCGAGCTTCAGCGCATAGGCGGCCAATATCGCGATGAGGCCGGCCGAAACGGTGCGCAGGGCAAAGATCCAGTCCGAGCGCGTCGGCCGCGTCAGGCCAGCGATCCGCGTGCCGATATCGTCCTTCAGCCGCGCCCAGGTCAAGTGCTCGTCTCCAGCTCAGAAGGCCAAGCTAGCGGCGGGAGCTCAGATATCCAGCACTTCCGTCTCGGCGAATTCCGCGCGTTCCTGGATGAACCGGAAACGGGCCTCGGGCTTGGTCCCCATCAATGCGTCGACCGCATCCTTGGTCGCCGCCTCGGCATCGATAACGTCGACCCGCAGCAGCGTGCGCTTTTTCGGGTCCATGGTGGTTTCCTTGAGCTGGGCGGCCATCATTTCGCCCAGCCCCTTGAAGCGGCCGATTTCGACCTTGCCGCGCCCGGTGAATTCGGTGCGCAGGAGTTCGTCCTTGTGCGCGTCGTCGCGGGCATAGGCGACCTTGCCGCCTTGCCGGATCGAATAAAGCGGCGGGACCGCCAGATAGAGATGGCCGCCGCGGACCAGGCTTGGCATCTCCTGGTAGAAAAAGGTGATCAGCAGCGAGGCGATATGGGCGCCGTCGACGTCGGCATCGGTCATGATGATGACCCGGTCGTAACGCAGGTCCTCGTCGCGATATCTCGAGCGCGTGCCGCAGCCAAGCGCCTGGATGAGGTCGGATATCTGCTGGTTGGCGGCAAGCTTGTCGTTGCCGGCGCTGGCGACGTTGAGGATCTTGCCGCGCAGAGGCAGCACCGCCTGGCTGGCGCGGTCGCGCGCCTGCTTTGCCGAACCGCCGGCCGAATCGCCCTCGACGATGAACAGCTCGGCACCGGCGGCGGCATTCTGCGTGCAGTCGGCGAGCTTGCCGGGCAGGCGCAGCTTGCGCACCGCACTCTTGCGCGACACTTCCTTTTCCTGGCGGCGGCGCACCCGCTCGTCGGCGCGCGCGATCACCCATTCGAGCAGTTTCGAAGCTTCCTGCGGATTGTCGGCCAGCCAATGGTCGAACGGGTCGCGGATAGCGCTTTCGACGATGCGGATCGCCTCGATCGTCGCCAACCTGTCCTTGGTCTGGCCGACGAATTCCGGTTCGCGGATGAACACCGACAGCATGCCCGCCGCCGAGATCATCACATCCTCGGAAGTGACGATCGAGGCGCGCTTGTTGCCGACCAGGTCGGCATAAGCGCGCAAGCCGCGCGTCAGGACGTTGCGGAAGCCGGCCTCATGCGTGCCGCCCTCCGCGGTCGGGATGGTGTTGCAATAGGAATTGATAAAACCGTCGCCGCCGAACCAGGTCACCGCCCATTCGAGCGAACCGTGGCCGCCCTGCTTCTCGCTCTTGCCGGCAAACATTTCACGGGTCACCTGGAATTCGTCGCCGAGCGAGGCTTTCAGATAGTCCTTGAGGCCGCCCGGAAAATGGAATTCTGCCTTGGCCGGCGTCGTGTCCTTTTCCTTGATCAGCGACGGATCGCAGGTCCAGCGGATTTCGACACCGCCGAACAGATAGGCCTTTGACCGCGCCATGCGGTAGAGCCGCGCAGGCTCGAAAGCAGCACCCTTGCCGAAAATCTGCTCGTCTGGATGGAAGCGGATCTTCGTGCCGCGGCGGTTGTGCACCTCGCCGAGCTGCTCCAGGCCGGTCACCGGAACGCCTCGCGAGAAGCGCTGGCGATAGAGCTTGCGCCCAATCGCGACCTCGACCTCGAGATGGTCGGACAGCGCGTTGACCACGGAAACGCCGACACCGTGCAGGCCGCCGGACGTCTCGTAAACCTTGCTGTCGAACTTGCCGCCTGAATGCAGCGTCGTCATGATGAGTTCGAGCGCCGGCTTCTTGAATTTCGGGTGCGGATCGACCGGAATGCCGCGACCGTTGTCGGTTACGGACAAGTATCCGTCGGCGGAAAGCTCGACATCGATGAAGGTCGCATGGCCGGCGACCGCCTCGTCCATCGAATTGTCGATGACCTCGGCGAACAGATGGTGCATCGCCTTGTCGTCGGTGCCGCCAATGTACATGCCCGGGCGGCGGCGCACCGGCTCCAGCCCCTCCAGCACTTCGATATCGGCGGCACTGTAGCTCTCGCTGGCGTCGCGGGGCGCCGGCCGCTTCGCCGCCTGCACCAGCGGGTCGGCCGGGCGCGCGGCGGCGCGAGCCGGTTGCGGCTGCTTGTCCAATTTGGCGAAAAGATCGTTATTGTCGTCCATGCCGGTCCTGGATTCCGATGCTGCGAATCACCACCCGATACTGCCACGCTTTTCGCGGGCAGGCGACGGAGGTTCCTGTTACGTTCGAGGATAGAGCCTCTTACTGCAAAACCATTCGACAGCCAAGCGGCGGAAATGGGGTCGAAGCTTGGGGCATCGACGCTTTGTAAACCTTGTCCGAAGGTTACGCCGCAAGGTTGGCTGAAAAACGATATCCGCGAACTGTCGCTGACCTAGAATGCAGTGGAACCCTCAAGAGGCTGTCGCTTAAGCATGTTGGATTACAGTTCGCTTCTGCTCGCGGCGGCGCTGTCGGGCACGTGCCTTAGCATCACCATGTTTGCGATCTGGTTCAGCGCGCCACAGGCACGCTTTGTGCTGACGGTGGCCTGCGGCATTCTCGTGCTGGTCGCACATGTCGTGTTGTTTTGGCATTACGCAAGAGATCCAAGCCCCTGGCTTTGCCAGATCGTGCTTGCGCTTCTCAGCCTCGGTTTCCTGATTATCTGCCTGTCGGCTATGCAATATCTCGGCATAGGCGACTACAGGCGAGCCATCTTGCCGACCTTGGTTGCGATGGCTGTTTGCGCGGGCGCGACGTATCTCGGGTTTGATGGTGTCGGCATTATTGTCACCTACGCGACGGTAACGGCGCTGCTCTCGCTCATCGGGGCGATGTTCTGGATTGAGGGTGGTCACGATCGCCGGATATTGCTGGTCGTCTCGTTCCTGAGCGGCGTCTGTGCGCTGTCGTTCGGACTTTGCGGCGCGGTCCTGCTGGTCACGGGCCAATGGGTGCTGGGTGTTGCGCCCGACAATTGGGCCGAGCGGGTGAATTCCGTCGTGGCCGTCGCCTGCATGACCGGGCTCGGCGCATTGACGCTCTCCCTGCACCATTTGCAGGCGCAGATCGAACTGAAGGCCGAGACGATGACCGATCCATTGACCGGGCTGATGAATCGGCGGGCGTTGACGGCACTCTACGGCGAGCGGGTCTTCGGTCCGTTCATGTCCGTCGCCATGTTCGACCTCGACCATTTCAAGAGGACGAACGACGTATTCGGTCACCCGGTCGGCGACCAGGTCCTGCGCTGCTTCGCCGGCGTCATCAGGAAGTACGCCAGAACCGGCGTCGACGCCTTCCGGTTGGGCGGCGAGGAATTCGTGCTCGTCATGTCGCGGATGACGGAAGAGAAGGCCTATGACATTGCGAGCAAGATCAGCGTCGCCTTCGGCACGGAAGTCGTGGCCACCCAGCTCGGTCCGTTGCGAAGCACAGTCAGCGGCGGCATCGGCTTTGGCGGAACAAACGGCACCGGTCTCGACGATGTGCTGGCCGAAGCCGACGCAGCACTCTATGCGGCAAAGCGCGCCGGGAGAAATCGCGTCGTCGTCCGGGACCGGGCGAGCAAGGCCGACGGGCCGGCCTTGCGTTCTGCCTGATTGAGGTTTCTATCTTCTTGTTAGACCCACGATCTTGTCCGAAAACCGGATTCCACTTTTCGGGATCATGATCTATTCCGCCGCACCCAGATATTCCGACAGCGGCGGGCAGGAGCAGACAAGGTTGCGGTCGCCGGCGACATTGTCGATGCGCGACACCGGCGGCCAGTATTTTGCCGCCGTGTCGGCATCGCCGGCGGGGTAGGCCGCCTCCAGGCGCGAATAGGGATGGGTCCACTGGCCGGCCAACGCCTCGGCGGCGGTGTGCGGCGCATTGACTAGAGGATTGTCGGCCAACGGCCATTCGCCCTTCGCCACCTTGGCTGCCTCGCCGGCTATGGCGATCATCGCCTCGCAGAAGCGATCCAGCTCGCGCTTGGGCTCGGACTCGGTCGGCTCCACCATCAGTGTGCCGGCCACCGGGAACGACATGGTCGGTGCATGGAAGCCATAGTCGATCAGCCGCTTGGCGATATCGTCGACGCTGATGCCGGCGCTGTCCTTGAGCACGCGGGTGTCGAGGATGCATTCATGCGCAACGCGTCCGTTGCGCCCTTTGTAAAGCAGGGGGAAATGCTCGCCGAGCCGCGTCGCCACATAGTTGGCGGAGATGATCGCCGTCTCGGTCGCCTGCTTCAGGCCGGAAGCGCCCATCATGCGGATATACATCCAGGTGATCGGCAGGATGGAGGCACTGCCGAACGGTGCCGCCGCCACGGCATGGGCCGAGCCTTCGGTGACGTGGCCGGGCAGATATGGCTTCAGGTGCGCCTTGACGCCGATCGGGCCGACACCGGGGCCGCCGCCGCCATGCGGGATGCAGAAGGTCTTGTGCAGGTTCATGTGGCAGACATCGGCGCCGATATCGCCGGGACGGGCGAGGCCGACCAGCGCGTTGAGGTTGGCGCCGTCGAAATAGACCTGGCCGCCATGGCTGTGGACGAGGGCACAAAGGTCGCGCGCGCCTTCCTCGAAGACGCCATGCGTCGAAGGATAGGTGAACATCAGCGCCGCAAGATTGTGCGCATGCTCGGCCGTCTTGGCCTGCAGGTCTTCCATGTCGATATTGCCGTCCTCGGTGCAGCGCACGACGACGACGCTCATGCCGGCCATGGCAGCACTTGCCGGATTGGTGCCATGCGCCGAGGACGGGATCAGGCAGACGGTGCGATGGCCTTCGCCGCGCGACAGATGATAGCCGCGAATGGCGAGCAGCCCGGCATATTCGCCCTGGCTGCCGGCATTGGGCTGCAGGGTCACCGCGTCGAAGCCGGTGATCTCGGCCAGCCAGCCTTCCAGCTCGTCGATCATGGCGCGATAGCCTATCGAATGGTTTGCCGGCGCGAAGGGATGCAGGTTGGCGACATCAGGCCAGCTCACCGGCATCATTTCGGCGGCGGCGTTGAGCTTCATGGTGCAGGAGCCGAGCGGGATCATGGCGCGGTCGAGCGCCAGGTCCTTGTCGGCCAGCCGGCGCAGGAAGCGCATCATGTCGGTTTCCGAGTGGTTTTCGCGGAAGACGGGCTGGGTGAGGAACTCCTTGCCGCGCATTTTTCCGGGCATGGAACTGCGGGCGGCAACGCCGGCCTTGGCGCCGAAAAGCGCTGCGATCGCCTCCAGATCGGCTTCGGTGGAGGTCTCGTCGAAGCTGATGCCGACATGGTCGGTGTCGATGACGCGCAGCAGCCGGCCGGTCTTTTCTGCGGCGGCGGCAATCGCGCCGGCTCTGCCCTTCACTTTCACGGTCACAGTGTCGAAGCGGCTGTCGCCGAGCACCGAAACGCCCGCTGCCTTGAGGCCGGCAGCCAGGCGGTTGGCCAGCGTGTGGACGCGGCCGGCAATCGCCTGCAGCCCGGCAGGGCCATGCCAGATCGCGTAGGCCGTCGCCATATTGGCGAGCAGCGCCTGTGCGGTGCAGATGTTGGACGTCGCCTTGTCGCGGCGGATATGCTGTTCGCGTGTCTGCAAAGCGAGGCGATAACCAGGACGGCCCTTGCTATCCGTCGACTGGCCAACGAGCCGGCCGGGCATCAGCCGCGTCAGCCTGTCGGAGACGGCGCAATAGGCGGCGTGCGGCCCGCCAAAGCCCATCGGCACGCCAAAACGCTGCATCGGGCCGACGGCGATGTCGGCGCCAAGCCTGGCCGGCGCATCGGTCAGCGTCAGGCCAAGCGGGTCGGCGATGAAGACGACCAGCGCGCCGGCAGCACGGGCCCTGTCGATCGCTGCCTTGTGGTCGCCGTAGACGCCGAATGTATCGGGCCAGGAGACCAGCAGGGCGGCGGTGTTGTCGTCGATCACCTCGCCGTCGACCTCGATGCCGAGCGGCTCGGCGCGGGTGCGCACGACGTCCAGCGTCTGCGGGTGCGGCGTGCCGGCCAGTGCCACCTTGGTGCGCTTGTCGCGATGAAGGCGCAGCGCGATGCCAACCGCTTCGGCCACCGCCGTCGCCTCGTCGAGCAGCGAGGCCGATGCCACCGGCAGGCCGGTCAGTTCCGTCACCAGTGTCTGGAAGTTGAACAGCATCTCCAGCCGGCCCTGACTGATCTCGGCTTGGTAAGGCGTGTAAGCCGTATACCAGGCCGGGTTCTCGAACAGGTTGCGCTGGATCACCGGCGGCACGTGGACGCCATGATACCCGGCACCGATGAAGCTCTTCTGCACCGTGTTCTTTGCCATCGTCGCCGCGAGCTCGGCCAGCGCTTCCGCTTCGCTTGCGGGCGCGGGCAGGGCCAGCGGCCGGTCGAGCCGGATCGACTTCGGCACTGCCTGGCTGATCAGGGTCTCGACCGAAGGAACGCCGATCGTCGCCAGCATGGCTCTGACGTCATGGAGGCCCGGGCCGATATGGCGAGCCGAGAAGGGGTAGGGTGCTGCGGTCATCTTCCTGGTCCTGCTATCAACCAATATGGGCTTTGTAAGCGGCTTCATCGAGGAGTCCGTCGAGTTGGCGCTCATTGGCCAGCTTCATCTTCCACAACCAGCCGTCGCCGGTTGCCGCCGAATTGACGAGTGAAGGATCCGATGACAGCGAGGTGTTGGCCTCGGTGATCTCGCCGTCGACCGGCGCGTAGACGTCCGATGCGGCCTTGACCGATTCGACCACCACGGCGGTGTCGCCCTTGGCCAGCTTCTTCCCCGGCTCCGGCAGTTCGACGAAGACGAGATCGCCGAGCTGCTGCTGCGCGTAATCGGTGATGCCGACCGTGGCGATGCCGCCCTCGACGCGCAGCCATTCGTGATCTTCGGTGAAATAGGTCTTTGCCATTGAAATCATCCTTTGCGGTAGCGATGGGGCGTGAAGGGCAACGGGTGGATGTCGACCGGGATTTTCGTCCCGCGGACATCGGCGAACAGTTTTGCGCCGGATTTGGCAAGCGGCGTCTGGACGTAGCCCATGGCGACCGGATGACCGGCCGAGGGGCCGAAGCCGCCTGAGGTGACATGGCCGGCAGGGTTGCCGTCAGCATCGAAAAGGGCAGCACCGGCGCGCACCGGCTGGCGGCCTTCCGGCTTCAGGCCGACGCGTTTTTGCGCCGGACCACGCTCCAGGATGGCGCGCAGCGCATCGGCGCCGATGAAGGCGCCAGAGGCGCGAACCTCCTTGGGGATGGCCCACATCAGCCCGGCGCTGGCCGGATCGATCTCCGGCGTGATGTCCAGCCCGTGCAGGCACAGTCCGGCTTCGAGCCGCAGGCTGTCGCGGGCGGCAAGGCCGACCCACATCACCCGCTCGTCCTCGAGCAGCCTGGCGACGAGGTTTCTTGCATCCGCTTCCGGCAGGCCGATCTCGAAGCCGTCTTCGCCGGTATAGCCGGACCGGCTCATGAACCATTTTTCGCGCGGCTCGATGCCGTGCATGAACACCAGCGAACCGGTCTCGATGCCGGCGCGGGAAAGGGCAGCCCACGCCTCGGGGCCCTGTATGGCCAGGAAGACGCGGTCGAGCGCATCCACTTTTACATCGAAATCGCCCTCTGCATCGAAATTTTTGGCCAGTGCGCGCAGATGCTTTTCGTCGGCGGCGGCGTTGCCGGCATTGGCGACCATCATGAAGCGCTCGGCGCCGAGCCTGGTGACGATCAGATCGTCCAGAATGCCGGCCGCCTCATTGAGGAAGAACGTGTATTTGGACTGGGAAACCTCAAGTGCGCCGGCATCGAACGGGCAGGCGCGGTTCAGAAGCGCTGCTGCCCCCGTACCGCTGATTTCGAACAGCTTCATGTGCGAGATGTCGAACAGGCCGGCATGCTCACGGCTGTGCAGGTGCTCCTTCATCACGCCGGCCGGATAGGTCAGCGGCATCGACCAGCCGGCGAAGGCGCCAAAGCGCGCACCAGCTGCCATGTGCAGATCTTCGAGGGGAAGGTGTTTGGTATCGTCGCCCGTCATGTCATCTCCAGAGTCGCACGCAAGCGGCCGCGAATGGCGACCAGTCCGTGCCCCTCTGTCTGAAGCCTGAGAGACTCGCGCCCCGTAACTCTGTCGGCAGCGCTTACACCTTCGGCGCGGGGGCAAGCCCCGACTTTCCAGAGTGTCTTTCCCGTCTACGGTTCTTTTGCCTGAGAGATTTCGGGCGATTTCCCCTTCGGCGGCAGCTCTCGCTGCTCTCTCCCACAAACAGGTAGGACTCGGTCAGGAGCCCTCGACTCGTCATCCATAGCCCGTGGACGACACCTTGTCACCTGCCGGCGACATTTTTACGCCAAGTCTTCTGCAGGCCTTCTTTACAGGCAAGCCTTCGCTAACCACGCCGCTTGCCGGTTTCTCAAGACCTTGCCGATATACCGCATAAGGGCCGGGAATTACCGGCGGCGGGCGGGGAACAAAATGGGCGAATTGATCATGAGCGCGCCGGTGGCCGGGCTGACCTCGAAAAATCGGATCACGGCGGAAGACGTGGTCATGCTGCGCGGCGAAGTGTTCGGCGACGGCGTGGTAACGCGCGGCGAGGCCGAGGCGCTGTTTGCGCTGGATGCAACGGCGAGGGACAAATGCGCAGAATGGCTTGAGTTTTTCGTCGAGGCCGTCACCGATTTCATCGTCCACCAGGAAAAGCCGGCGGGCTATGTTTCGCAAGACAATGCCGACTGGCTGATCCGGACGATTTCGCGCGACGGCATGGTCGACAGCCAGACCGAACTCGAGCTGCTGGTGCATGTGCTGGAAGTTGCCAAATCATCGCCGAGCACGCTTTCCAGCTATGCGCTGGAGCAGGTCGCTCATGCGGTCGTGGACGGCAAGGGGCCGCTGATGACCGGCGGCAGGCTTATCCCTGGGTCGATTGCCAAGGCTGAGGTCGAGCTGTTGCGCCGCATCCTTTACGCCTACGGCGGCGATGGCAACATCGCCATCAGCCGCGCCGAGGCCGAGGTGCTGTTCGAGATCAACGAGCGGACAGCGGCGGGCGACAACGATCCGTCCTGGAACGATCTGTTCGTCAAGGCGATCGCCAATTTCGTCATGTGTTCGGCCGGCTACGAACCGCCGGTGCGCGACGTGGCGCTGCGCCGGGATTCGTTCTTCGAGCAGGCCGATCCGGAGATCGGCGGGTTCTTCAGCCGCATGGTATCGGGCGGCCTGTCCGGCATCATGGAAGCCTATCGCTCACCCGGCGATATCGAAGCCGAGTGGGAGTCCAAGAACAAGGCAGCCGAGGCTCTGGCCCGCCGCGCCGAGACGGTCGATGCCGGCGAGGCCAAATGGCTCGCTGAACACATCGGCGACCGGCCGCTGCATGAGAACGAGCGCGCGCTGCTGACGCTGATCAAGCACGCCTCGCCGGAAATCCATCCGGCGCTCAAGCCGCTGATCGACAAGGTTGCATAACAGGTCGCGACCCTATTGCTTGGCGGGCTCGGACTTAGCTGTCTCGAAGCGCGACATCCATTTGAAGCTGCCGAACCAGTAGCGGCGCACGCCGCCTATGGTGCCGTCGGCGGTGCGCGCGCCGATCCAGTTGTTGACGTATTGGATGAGGCGGACATCGTCCGGGCGCATCGCAAACGCTTCCGGCGTCCGCAACAGCGGGCCGCCCACCATCGTCAACTTCGCGTCATAGAGCCTGGCGGCCATCTGCGGCGTCGGCGACGTCGCGACCATCGCCTGTGCGTCGCCGCCGATGATCGCGGCGAAAACATCTGAGGTATTGTCGAAAGACAGGATGGTCGCCTTGGGAAAAGCTTCCTTCGCGGCGGCTTCATCGGTGGAATTGGACAGCACGGCGATCTTGTATCCCGGCGCCGCCACTGCCTTTCCCGGCCTTTTCCCAAGGCTGGCGATCGTCGCAACCATACGGATATCGGCGGTACCGGTCTGGTTGGAGAACACCACCTCGCGTGCGCGTTCCGGCGTGCTGGCGTAGCCCGCCGCGATCATGTCGAAATCACCCTTGAGCAGTCTTGTCTTGAGGTCGTTCCAGGGCACCTCGACCAGCTTCAGGTCGACGCCGAGATCAGACGCCAGCGCACTGGTCAGGTCGACATCATAGCCGGCCAACTTCCCGTCGGCCTTCTTGAGGATCCATGGCGGGTTGAGCGCCACGCCGATCGTCAGTGCCTTCTGGTCGATGATGCGCTTGAGGCTGTCGTCCGCCCGGGCCGGCAGCAGCGACAAAGCCAACCAGGCAGAAAGGGCAAGTATAGTTGTGGCGATCATCTTAGCGCGCATTAATATAACCTCGCTGAGCCCGTCCGGTTGTCAGATTTACACAGAGGTGCCATTCTGTCGATAGCGGACCCTGATGGAGAGTTGCGATGTCGACACGGATGACGGTTACCGGTTCGATGATGTTCCTGGTTTGCATCCTGGGCAATCCGGCGAAGCTTTCGCTGCTGCCGGCGGCAGCGCAGGCTGCGGGGGCAAAACGCGTGGTCTGCTCCAGCGCCGATTACCGCTATTCCTATTGCGGGGTCGATACGCGCCGCGGCGTGCAGTTGACCTCCAGGCTTTCGAAGGCGCGTTGCGTATACGGTAGAAGCTGGGGCTATGACGGCGGCGGCATCTGGGTCGACAATGGTTGCTCGGCCGAATTCGCAGTCGCCGGCCCCGACCGCAATCCCTCTGCTGGCGACGTCGCCGCAGCCATTATCGTCGGCGGCGTGGTAGGCGCCATTCTCGACAACGGCAATTCGCATCGCCATCATTCCGATAATTACTATCCGAAGCCGCGCCCGCGCCGTTACGACCAATCGATCGATCCGACGCCGCAATTCGACAATCAGGGCAACCCCAACTTCGATACCCACGGCAACTACCAGGGACCGCACGGGCTGGGCAAGCTTGTCACCCCTGACGATAATCCTGACCTGAATCCGGCCCTGCGCAGCGACGGCGACGACAGCGACGACGACAGTTAGATGAAGCTTGGGTCAGGTTTCGGTCAGATGCCGCCGTACCAGTCGTAGCCATTGTCCTCCCAATAGCCGCCTCTGCCGCCGCCGAGATTGGCGAAGCCGTCGACCAGCTCGATCTTGTAGAGGTATTTCGGCATCTTGTAGCCGAGCTGGCGCTCGACGCGGACGCGCAGCGGCGCGCCGTTCTCGACCGGCAATGGCTTGCCGTTGAGGCCATAGGCAAGGATCGTCTGCGGATGGCGGGCATCGACCAGGTCGATCGAGCCGTAATATTTGATGTCGCCGGCAAGGCTGCGGTCGATCGTATCGAGGCAGTGGAACATGACGTAGCGCGCCTGCGGCTTGACCACTGCCTGATCGAGCACCAGCGACAGCGGCGTGCCGGTCCATTTGGCAATGCAGCTCCAGCCTTCGACGCAGTCGTGACGGGTGATCTGGGTGCGGCTCGGCATGTTCATCAGCTGCTCGCGGCTCAGCGACAGCGGTTTTTCGACCAGGCCTGAAACCTCCAGCCGCCAGTCGGCGAAATCGCTGGCGAGCAGGCCCTTGTAGAAATCGTCGTCCGGTGCGGTGACACCGTTCGGCCGCTGTGGCTGGCGAATGTCGGCCTCGGTGAACTCCGGCGCCAGCGCGTCAGCGCCGGCAAGCAGTCGCTGCGCCCGCCAGGTCAGGCCATTGGCGCTTTCGAGGAAGCTGCGCAGGCTGTCGCCGACGCCCAGCTGGCTGTCGAAGGCGTCGCAGCCCGACAGCATGATGCCGGAAAGGCCGAGGCTGGCCGAGGTCAGGAACTTTCTTCGGCTTATCTGTAGCTTGGAGCTGATCTCGAATTTCGCCATGTCAGGCACTCCTCTCTGGCGCATTGTCGCCATGCGCCGGCGGGTCGGTTCGGTACCACCCGGTGATGATGGAGCGCAGCTCGTTGATCGGGCCGGCGGCCAGGATCATCAGGATGTGGATAATGAAGAAGGCGACGAGCAGCAGCATCACCGTGAAATGAATGGTGCGCGCCGTCTGTCGGCCGCCGAGCAGATCATTCAGGAACGGCAGCACCGAATCCATGCTCGGCGACATGGCAAGCCCGGTGATGATCATCAGCGGCAGCAGCACGAAAAGCACGCCGCCATAGGCCATCTTCTGCAGCGTGTTGTAGTCGCGCGTGTGATGGAACCTGAGCTTGGCGTGCTCGACAATGTCTCGCGGCAAGCGCCTGAAATCATCGAGGCGCGGGGCAAGATCGCGGCGCAAATGGCCGTTGATCAGGCTGGCGACCAGCCAGACCAGCAGCGTGGTGGTCAGCACCCAGGCAAAGAAGAAATGAACGACGCGCGCGGTGCCGAGATCGTAATAGGAAGGGATCGTCGCCCAGGACGGGAAGGCACGGGAGGTTTCCTGGCCGGCCGGACCCGACCAGCCGAGCACGCCAGTGGTATCGAAGCGCTTGCCGAAGATTTCGGTATAGCCGCGCGGGCCAGTCGCCGTATTCTCGGCGCCAATGGCGAAGACGGTGTTGTTGTAGCCAAAACCCGACTCCTTGCCGATATAGAGCTGCGGGCGGGCGTTGAAGATCTGCAGGCCGGAAAGCAGCATGAAGAACAGCGCGATCGCCCACAGCCAATGCGTCAGCCGCGTCCAGCGCGACTGGCGATAGATCAGCGTCGCATCACTCGGCGCGGCGGTATCTGCTCCGGCGGCTTGGTTTCTGGCAAGCGATTCCATTTGTTGTTCCCTCCGGCCGCGCGTTCGTCGCGGCCTCGTCAGATCTCTTCTCCTCCCAATACGTCGCCAGCCTAAGCGATGTTTCACCCGATCACGGATTTATTACGGACTGCCGAGGCTGACGGCGAGGTTGACCGCGGCTGCCACGATGACCGTGTTGAAGAAGAACGACAGGATCGAATGCACAAGCACGACACGGCGCATTTGCGAGGTCGTGATGTTAGTGTCGGCGGTTTGGGCCGTCATGCCGATCACCGTGGCGAAATAGAGGAAATCCGAGCCTTCCGGCCGCTTGCCGCCCGGGAAGTCGAGGCCGCCGACCGGAATTTTCTTTTTTGTGTCGCCATCCATCGCATCGCCATCCAACCAGTAGATATGCGCGTAGTGAAGTGCGGCCATCGCATGGATGGTCAACCAGCCAAGCGGGATAGACAGCAGCGCCACCGTAAGCTCGACGGTGTCCGCGCTCTTCTCCCTGTTGATCAATTGAAACAACGAAATGATGGCAATAGCGACGACAATCAGCGTGACCGCGAAGATGGCCAGTACCGGCAGGTCCGTGTCGCCTGCATCCTTGCGCAGATAGCTGCCGGTAAGCCGCGGCATGTGGGCGATGACAAGAACGAGATAGGCGGCAAAGAACACATTGGCGCCGATCGAATAGGCAAGCGGCGCACGCCAGACCAGCGCGGCGCCAAAGGCTGCCGCGCCGATGCAGGCCGACACCGCGAACGGCGTGTGGCGTCGCATGGGCATCTTGGTCGGGGTACCGGTCGCCATGACCTTCAGTCCGCTGACGCGGATTTCAGCGCTCGCCGTAGGATGCGGTCAAGCTCGCCCAGGAACCGCGAGCGATCCTGCGGCGCGAAGCTCGAATTGTAGCCCTTGCTTTCGCCGGTTTCGCGCAGATGCTGCTTGAGATCGCGCATTGCCACCGCCATGCCGATCGTTTCGGGCGTAAACGGGCGTCCGGTCGGACCAAGTACGTGGGCGCCAAGCGCCACCGCGCGCGCGGCAAGCGGGATATCGGCGGTCACCACGATATCGTTGGACCGGGCATTTTCGACGATCCAGTCGTCGGCGGCATCGGCGCCCTTGGAGACGACGACATTGCGGATCATCGGATCGCGCGACGGACGCAAGCCGCCATTGGAGACGAAGGTGACGACGATGCCGTGCCGCTCGGCGACTTTTTCGACCTCGGCCTTCACCGGGCAGGCGTCGGCATCGACGAGAATAGCAGGTGCGGGCATCGTTGTTCCAAATGTGAAAGAGCCGGGCGGCGTCGCCCGGCTCGATCGATGATAGTCGAGCGGCTACTAGGCCGGCAACGCGCCGGATCTCTTGGCCGTCCAGGTGGCGATATAGTCCATCAGTCCTGGATTGAGGCAATCGTAAGGTTCGAGCCCGATCGACTTCAGCTGTGACCTTATGCCGTCCATGCGGCTCGGATCGACACCGGATTCGATGATCGAAGAGACAAAGGCGGTGAAGCCCGGCGGTGACCAGCCGTCTTCCTGGAAGCGTTCCGGATGGATGAAGGACAGCCCCTTGAAAGCGTGGTCGCGCTCGACCGGGCCGTGCATGTGGACGCCGCAGCCGGTGCAGGCATGGC